>NZ_JAJOMZ010000004.1:2760000-3060000 GCF_024699965.1 Flavobacterium sp. J372 | reverse complement strand
TTTTTTGTTCTTTGGTAAGCTTCGAAAAGCCTGCAATCGCATTACTCATTATCAGTTGCTTGGGTGAATTTTCAATGCAAAGATAAGATTTATAGCACCAAAAATTGTGCATAAACAAAGTGCTAAGAAAATGTTAATTCATTTAACAGTGAAACACACTGCTATTTCAGAATTTTTCATTAAAATTGGGAGTTTTTTACATTATGCAAATGAAATATTTCAAATCAGCGGTTTTCCTGTTTTTGTTTACGGTTTTAACTGCTTCTGCACAACAGCAAATAACACTTCAGGAAATATGGGGCGGCGCTTTCCGTACACAGGGCATGGACGAGTTTCAGTCAATGAAAAACACCAACCAGTATACGGTTTTAAACTACAATAGAGCTACAAATGCTTCTTCGATAGATCTTTATGATTACGCTACCTTAAACAAGGTTTCAACTATACTGGAGTCAAAGTCATTTCCTGAATTGGCAGATGGAATAGACAGTTATATTTTCAGTGCTGATGAAAAGAAATTGCTTGTGGCAACAGGCTCAGAGCAGATATTCAGGCATTCATTCACGGCGACGTATTTTATTTATGATATTGCTGCTAAAACCTTAACACGTTTATCCGCAGATAAAGTGCAGGAGCCCGCATTTTCGGCAGGTGGAAACAAGGTTTCATTTGCTTTTCAAAACAATTTATACGTTTATGATATAGCTTCAAAGCAAACTGTGCAGATTACTACTGATGGTAAGAAAAATGCAGTAATCAATGGTATTACAGATTGGGTGTATGAAGAAGAATTCGCGTTTGTAAAAGCTTACGACTGGAATGCCGCAGGTGATAAAATAGCCTACATACGTTTTGATGAAAGCCAGGTGCCTGAATTTTCGATGGATATGTATGCGGGCGGGCTATATCCAACGCAATATGTGTTCAAATATCCAAAGGCAGGGGAGAAAAATGCGGAGGTATCGCTTCATATTTATGATGTGAAGGCGAAAACTTCACGCGAGATAAAACTTGGCAATTACAATGATTTTTATATTCCCCGAATAAAATGGACTAACGAGGCCAATGTGCTGAGTGTGCAGGTAATGAACCGCCACCAGAATAATCTGGACCTTATTTTTGTTGATGCAATTAGCGGAACTCCGAAGGTTGTCCTGAATGAAAAAGACAAAGCTTATATTGATATTACAGATAACCTTACTTTCCTTAACGATAATAGTTTCATCTGGACCAGTGAAAAAGACGGTTTTAACCACATTTACCATTACAGCAAAACAGGTAAACTGCTGAATCAGGTAACAAAAGGTTCGTGGGAGGTAACTTCATACCATGGTTTTGACCCGAAGACAGGCAATATTTTCTACCAGTCTACCGAGAATGGTTCAATCAACCGTGACGTTTATAAAATAAACCTAAATGGTAAAGGCAAAACACGCTTAAGCCCTAAAGAAGGCACAAATGATGCGAAGTTCAGCCCGAATTATGAATATTACATTAATCATCATTCAAGCGCTTCAGAGCCACATTCTTTTACGTTATATACTTCAAAAGATGCAAAGCCTGTAAAGGAAATATTGAACAATAATGCGTTAAAGGCAAAGCTTGAAAAATATGACTTGCCAAAGAAGGAGTTCATGGTTCTTACAACAGAAAAAGGGCACCAGTTGAATGCCTGGATGATTAAGCCCAAGAATTTCGACCCTAACAAAAAGTATCCTGTATTTATGTATCAGTACAGCGGGCCGGGCTCACAGCAAGTCAACAACGACTGGAACGGAAGTGACGACTACTGGTTCATGATGCTTGCGCAACATGGCTACATCGTGGCCTGCGTTGATGGCCGCGGTACGGGTTTTAAAGGTGCTGCCTTCAAAAAAGTGACTTACAAAGAATTAGGCAAATATGAAGTAGAAGACCAGATTGATGCTGCCAAAGTTATAGGTAAATACAGCTATGTTGACCCTTCACGCATCGGAATATTTGGCTGGAGCTATGGCGGATTCATGTCGAGTAACTGTATCCTGAAAGGTAACGATGTGTTTAAAATGGCTATTGCTGTTGCGCCGGTTACCTCATGGCGTTACTATGATTCAATTTACACTGAACGTTTCATGCAGACACCACAGGAAAACCCGACCGGCTATGATGAAAATTCACCAATAAACCATGTGTCTAAGCTTAAAGGCGCTTACCTCCTGGTGCATGGTACGGCTGATGACAATGTGCACGTACAAAACACTATGTTGATGATTGATGCGCTCGTTAAAGCCAACAAACAGTTTGACTGGGCTATCTATCCTGATAAAAACCACGGCATTTACGGAGGCCCGACAAGGCTTCAGCTGTATACCAAAATGACTAACTTTATAAAAGAGAAACTATAATTAAAACCAGATTTATGACAGATACATCTACACAAAAGGGCCACCCAAAAGGGCTTTGGTACTTATTCGGCACTGAAATGTGGGAACGTTTCGGGTATTATTTGATGCTTGGTATTTTTGCGCTTTATATGCTTGACGGCTGGGATAACGGCGGTATGGGTTTTGATGCGGCAAAAAAATCAGACATTTACGGTACGTACCTTGGGCTCGTTTACCTAACCCCTTTTATTGGTGGTCTTTTGGCTGACAGGGTGCTGGGTTACCGCAGGTCTATTATCCTTGGTGGGCTTATGATGGCATCAGGCTATTTCCTGCTGTCTGTGCATGATATTACCAGCTTCTTTATCGGGCTTTTCTTTATAATACTTGGTAATGGTTTCTTTAAGCCGAATATCTCTACGCTTGTAGGTAACTTATACAGCGGTGAAGATATGAAACATAAAAAAGATTCAGGCTATAATATCTTTTACATGGGTATTAACATAGGCGCATTCATCTGCAACTTTGTTGCAGCCTATATGAGGATTAATTACGGCTGGAGTTATGCCTTTATCGCAGCCGGTGTAGGTATGCTTATAGGTGTTGTAATCTTTTTAATGGGAACAAAGCATATTAAGCATGTAGATATTATAAAGCCTTTGCAACAAGGTGATATGCCTACAGCTAAAATACTAGGCTCAACGATATTGCCAATGTTTATTTTCGGTATTCTGGGATACATGATTCCGGGCAATATACTTGGTACAGATACTAATGATGCATTTATATTTGGGTGCGTGCCTGTAATCGCGTTCTTCATTTACCTGTGGTTTAAATCAAGCGGGTTAGAGAAACGTTCAATAGCTGCACTTCTTGCTGTATTCTCATGCGTAATTTTATTCTTCGCGATATTCCACCAGAATGGTGATGCGCTTACTGTTTGGGCTGAAGATTATACTAACAGGGAAATGCCTGAATCTGTGGCGAGCGTAGCAAGCAAAGTAGACATGGCCCAGACGGTAGAGAATAATGACATTGTTGCACTTGACGATGCCGCATTTACTAGTAAAATAGAAGAATTAAGGGCACAGGCAAATGCAATGCCTGAAACAACTAAAGAAGAAATAAACGCTAAAAAAGCAGCAGCCGGACAGATTGCTCAATATGAAGCTTCACGCAAATATTTCAGCAACAAGTCCCCGGAAAATATTCCGGCAAAAGGCCAAAACCTTAAGCTTTATTCAACAGAGCTTTACCAGTCTATAAACCCATTCTGGGTAATATTACTTACGCCGGTATTGGTAGGTGTTTGGGGCTTCCTGAGAAAAAGAGGCAAAGAGCCAAGCACGCCTACTAAGATTGCATTAGGACTTTTAATCACAGCGCTTTCTGCGTTAGTGATGGTAGGTGCTGTATATGCTACAAATGACCTTACAATGAAGGCCAGTAGCTGGTGGCTTATTGCTTCTTATGGTGTTATAACACTTGGAGAGTTATGCCTTTCGCCAATGGGGCTTTCGTTAGTATCAAAACTTAGCCCGCCAAGGATTACCGCCCTTATGATGGGAGGATTTTTCCTTGCAATTTCTGTAGGTAATAAGCTTGCAGGCATGCTTTCAAGCCTTTGGGAGACTATGGAAGAAAAGGAAAACTTCTTCTTCCTGAACTTCGGGCTTGTACTTGGTGCGGCGCTGCTTTTATTCCTGATGCTAAAATGGCTGAACAGGGTAATGAAAGAAAATAACGTATATTAATTCAGGATTTTAGTTTAAATGGAAATAGACCACCATACCGTTGAGCTGGATAAAATCCAGAATTTTAGCGGAAAATACCCGAAGCAGCTTTGGTACCTTTTCCTTGTGGAAATGTGGGAGAGGTTTACCTTTTATGGTATGCGCGCACTACTCGGGCTGTACATTTCACACCTTATCCTCACGGCTGATTATAAACCGCTGCAGGGTGCAGAGCTTGATGCTAAAAAGGTTGAGTTTCAAAAGCAGACTCACGAAACGCTGACAGAAGACCATCCCAGGTACTATATTGAAACATCTGAAATAAAGAGCCGTGATGCCGCTGAAAGTACTGCTAATAAGCAATATGGACTGATACAGGCCTTTATATATGCAATGGCATTTGTTGGCGGTATGTTTGCCGATAAGATCTTTGGCTTCAGAAAGTCAGTGTTCTGGGGCGGATTGCTTATGGCAATAGGCACTTTTACTATGGCCATGCCGGGGGCTTTCCCGTTCTATTTGGGAATAAGTATCCTCATTGTGGGTAACGGTTTCTTTAAGCCTAACATCTCTACAATGGTTGGTGCGCTATACAAACCCGGAGACCCAAGGCGCGATGCTGGTTTTTCACTGTTCTATTCAGGTATAAATATTGGTGCTGTACTAAGCGGCCTTACTATTGCTTATATCGGTACCTCAATCAGTTGGTCATTAGGTTTTGCTCTTGCAGGTGTGTGCATGCTTTTTGGCTTAGGTCTTTTTATGTATACACAAAAGACACTAGGGCCAATTGGGCAGCCACCGGCACCTGAGAAACTGAAAGAAAAGAAATTTGGGATAAACAAAAATGCATGGGTATACATACTTTCAATACTATTCATGCCGTTTTTCTTTGTACTGGTGTATTTCCCATTTGAAGTAGACCTTACGTTCTTATTAGGCCAGGAGACAGATGCTGAAGGAAATTTAGTGCCTTACATGGTGCAGTTCAGCGACCTGTTCATGATAACCATTGCCATTGTTATCTTCGGATTCCTTGTGTACACTCTTTTAACTGTGGCTAAAGAAGAGAAAAGCAAAATGTTTGTTGCTGTGGTGCTGATATTATTTTCAGTATTGTTCTGGTCATTTTTTGAGCAGGGAGGGGGTTCGCTCAACTTCTTTGCAATTGGAAACGTAGAAAGTCATGGCCTGAACATGACCCAGGTGAACAATACCATCAATGGTCTTTGGGTAGTTATCATGGCGCCAATAATCGGCATGCTTTGGATTGCATTGAGCAGAAAGAGAGCTGAGCCTAATACTGTTGTGAAATTTGGTTTCGGTTTTGTGTTTCTCGGGTTAGGCTTCCTTGTGTTTTATTTAAGTAAATTTATGGCAACAGATTCAGGCTATACACCACTGTGGTCATTCCTTTTTGCTTACTTTGTAATAACTATTGGTGAGCTTTGCCTTTCGCCGATTGGCCTTTCGATGGTTACTAAACTTACGCCAAACAGACTGCACGGTGTGATGATGGGTACATGGTTCCTGGCAAGTGCATACGGACAATATGGTGCAGGCCTCATAGGTTCAGCGCTTGCAAAGGTTGATACTTCTATCGCTAACCCTACTAATGTTGACAAGTTAAACCAATATACAAACGGATACCAAAGCATTGCTTATATTGCTATAGGCGCAGGTATTGTTTTGCTGCTGCTATCGCCAATCCTGAAGAAGCAGATGAAGGGAGCGGCATAATTTTTCGGCATTGTTTTTGAAAAACCACTATTAAACTTTTATAAAAAATGAAAAAATTACTTTTAGCACTTTTTATTGCACTTGGCTCAATGGCAGTGCAGGCTCAGGAAATAAAATGGATGACAATGGATGAAGCCCTTGCAGCCCAGAAGAAAAAAGCTAAGCCTATTTTTATGGACGTATACACCGACTGGTGCGGTCCATGCAAAATGCTTGACAAAAATACTTTCCACGACAAAGAAGTTGTAGAATTTGTTAACGCGAATTACTACGCGGTAAAATTTAATGCCGAAGGTAACAGCGAAGTGAATTTTAAAGGTAAAAAGTATACCAATCCGCAGTATGTTGCGGGCCGTACTGGGCGTAATGCAGTGCACGAGTTTACATACCTGCTTAAAGTTGAAGCTTACCCGTCTATGATGATATTTGATACAAAGGGAGAGGTAAAAGAGCGTATTGTAGGCTACCACACGCCAGACCTGCTAATGCCGATATTGAAGAAAAAATAATAGTTAGTCAACTTTATAAAATCCCTTTTCGGCTGTGGCATGAAAAGGGATTTTTTGTTTACGGCAGGTTGCTTTCCAGCGGTTTACCATGTATTTGTAATTGCTTGCATCGGCAACTATATTCTTCGGCTTTAACTCTGAAATTACTTTTTCAAGATTAATCTTTGGCGACTGTGTAAGCACAAGTATATCAGGTCTCAAATCAGGTCTGTAAGAGGCCGTACTGTCGATTAGCAATACTTTATGCCCTCCATGCCAGTAAACGTTTTGTAGAGGCTTTATAATAATGCTGTCGCTGAAATAGCAACGAGCATATGCTTTCAGGTTTCTGTTCGTAAATATTGCAGTATCATTGCTGAAAGCAATAACTGTCTTATCATGTTTTTCAGTAATGAGCGAGCTATTCCAGTCATTGAAAACAACCATCTCGTTTTGATCATCAGCCCTTAGTTTTGTAAACAGGTATAAGCACTGAAGCGCAATGATTGCAATCAGCATCGCCATAGTCCTGCGATAGTCCATTCTTAAAAGCCATCTGCCCAATCCGAAAACTACAGCGTAAAGTACTATCGCCAGCAATAATGTAAAAGGGATATCCTGTAAGATAAAATCTTTAAACGATGCTATCCATGCTGTGAATTCATTCATGATTTCAATAAGGAATTCGAGCAGGTGACCTATAGCAATTGCTGCCGCTTGCCAAATATAATTCAATGCCAGTACCAGCAATCCCAATAACAAAACCAATGTGGAAAGCGGTACGACTATGATATTTGCAACTAAAAACAGCAATGGGAATTGATTAAAATAATACAGGCAAAGAGGCAGAACGCCAAGCTGGGCTGCGAGTGAAAGCCATACGGTTTCAGAGACATTGTTAATAACCTTGTATTTCGACTTCGGGAAACGTTTATAAACAGGCTGCAATGCAACTATCGCAATTACGGCCCCATAGCTTAACTGAAAGCCAACATCAAACAAAAAATTTGGTGTGAATAGCAATATGAAAAACATTGATGCCGCTAACGAATTGTATATGTTGCTGTTGCGATTGATGTAAAGCCCAATCCCGATAAATGTGAAAGTGACAACACTGCGTACAACCGAGGCAGACATACCCGAAATAAACGCAAATAGCCATAGCGCCCCTATGGTTAAAACGAGCCGTAAAAGCCTGCCATTGCTGCCAAAACGGTTAAGTGGAGCGAGTAAAAATCCAAGGATTATATACAGCACCCCAAAATGCAAACCTGATATTGCCAAAATGTGTACAACTCCGGTGTTAGTATAGTTTTCAGTTATCGATTTTTCCATGTCCTGCCGTTGGCCCAACAGTAAAGCGTTTAACAGTTTTTTAACAGTAGGATCGTAACCATGGATGTCAAAACTTCGGCTCAGATTTTCGCGTACTTTTCCGAGATAAAAATCTGCGTTTTTCTCAAAACCGATTTTTGCAAAATTCTTCTTCAGCGTAATCCGGTGAAAAACATTTTGATTGCGCAAATATTCACTGTAATCAAACTGGTAAGGATTAAGTGCTTTTGGTACAGCTTGAGGTTCGGCATGAATCAGCAGGCGCTGTCCTTCATGAAATATGGTGTGAGTACTGTCTTTCGGTAATGTCAGTAGGATTTTACCTGTCGCGCGTTTTCCGTCAACTTCATTTACCTCGAAATAATACTTCTCGGCAAACTCATTTGGTTTAAGGCGTTCTGATACATATCCCTCAATTACAGGAGTGCTTTCGCCTAATGCATGACTATAATGCAGTTTGTGGGAAGGGGCATAATGGAACCGATATACTGCTGCACCACAAAATAGCAGCGCCAAATAAGCGCTGACCGTAAAATATTTGGCGATTGCTGCATTTTTCTTTGAAAGAAAATAAAGCAGTATAGTGATTAAGACAATTGCTGATACTGCCGCGAAAAGTACATTATTATCCGGATGCAAATATCTGCCAAAGCAAATGCCAACGGCAAAAACAGCGTAAGGGAAACAATGGGGTATCTCAATATCGGCATGGCGATGCGAAGATATTGAAAATGTTGATTTAAAACCTAGTTACCATTGTATCGGCCAGCAGAAACAAAAGTGTTTTTGTGGTAGGCCTCATTCATAGAAGATACGATAACACCGCTGCTTGTAGATGAGTGAAGAAATTTCACTTCGCCCTCTTCAGTAACTTCAGTCACAATCCCAACATGATTGATGATGTTCCTGCGGCGGTTGTTTTTGAAGAATAAAAGGTCGCCCTTTTTCACCTCGCTTAAATCAACCTTATTTGTAGCTGAAACCATAGCATGCGAGCTGCGCGGCAATGTTATATCAAAAAGCTTAAAAGTGGCGTACACCATACCTGAACAGTCCATTCCTGCTTTGGTGGTGCCGCCACCGCGGTAGCGCACACCTTCAAACTCAGCTACGGCATTATTTGCCAGCTGTTCGCCAAGGTAATCATCTGAGTATGGGGTAAAATCAGCGTCTGCTTCAGTTTCAATGATAATGTTTTTCTTTTTGGCAGGAGCTTCAAGTTTGCTCGGGCCACCCTTCCTTATCTCTTTCTGGGTTACTTGTTTTGCCGGTTCATAAGCTACAACAGGCGCATTGCCAAACAATGATGCCATGTCGCTGTCACTTACGGTCGGGTTATCATTTTTTGCGATTACCGGCTTAGCGGCTTTTTCAGTATAAGAGTAAATCCCTTTTTTTCAGCTTCTTTTTTAGAGGTTACTATCTGGCTGTGTGCTTTCCCTGAAAGCATCACTATCGCCAAAAGGGACAGTTGCAGGAGGTTTTTCAAAACTTTTATTTTATCAAATTCAACTAAGGTTTATTGGCAAATATAACGAATTGATTTTAATAAAATTTTATGATGCTATGTTAAATTATTGATTATGAGTCTCGCTGTTTTCAAACTGGCACCCGGCCCACCCAATTTTTTTTCCAGTAAATCGTACTGTTTCAGAAGGTTTTGGCGGTTTTCAGGTGTTAAAATCTTTTGGAGTTCTATTCTGATATTTTTTTTATTGCATTCATCCTGTATAAGTTCTTTTACCACTTCTTTGTCCATGATCAGGTTTACAAGAGAGATGTATTTCAGCGTGATAATACGTTTCGCAATCTGGTAAGATATCCATCCGCCTTTGTAGCAAACCACTTCAGGAACCTTGAATAACGCCGTCTCTAAAGTGGCGGTGCCCGACGTTACCAGCGCCGCATGTGCTATCGAAAGCAGGTCATAGGTTTTGTTGGAAATGAATTTCACATTTTCGCTTGTGATGAACTGCCTGTAAAATTCATAATCCTGGCTTGGTGCGCCTGCTATTACGAATTGGTGGTCAGGGAAATCGTCAACTACCGATAGCATTATACCAAGCATCTTTGATATTTCCTGCTTGCGGCTTCCCGGCAGCAGTGCTATCACAGGCCTTTCATCAAGCCGGTTATCCTTTTTAAAAGCTTCAACATCTGTAGCAGGGCGGTTATGTATGGCATCTATAAGCGGGTGGCCTACAAATTCTACTTTGTAATCGTGTTTGTTCTCGTAGAATTCTTTTTCGAAAGGGAGGATTATGTACATTTTATCCACATCGCGTTTTATGGCTTTTATGCGGTTTTCTTTCCAAGCCCAAATTTGAGGAGAAATGTAATAGTGTGTTTTGTAACCCAGCGGTTTTGCCCATTTGGCAATGCGCATGTTGAAGCCGGGATAGTCAATAAAAATAATTACATCAGGGTTAAAGGCCGTAATATCAGCCTTGCAAAATTTAATGTTTCTGAGGATGGTGCCCAGGTTCTGTACCACTTCGGCAAAACCCATAAAAGCCAGGTCGCGGTAGTGTTTTACCAGTGTTCCGCCGGTGGCAGCCATAAGGTCGCCGCCCCAAAAACGTATATCGGCAGCAGGGTCTTGCTTAAAAAGTTCTTTCATCAGGTTGGCCCCGTGCAGGTCGCCTGATGCTTCACCGGCAATGATGTAGTATTTCATTATATGATTTTGAGAGTCAAAAATACTATTAATTTAATTTATCATATTGTAAAAAAAAGCCCCGCTTAAGCAGGGCATATTCATTTTGCTGTAAAAATTATTGTTTCGTGAAGGTAACCGTACCGCCAACTACATCAAAAAATGTAGTTCCGTTAGGCCCGTCAATAGGTATTGACTGGATTTCATTAAATTCTACCGATAAGGTATTGCCGCTGCGTACCATAACAACATCTTCGCCCTGATTGCCAATCTCCCCGCTCAGCGTCACAGTGTTTTCTGTTACAGTGTAAGTTCCGGTAAGTGTTTCTGCAGCCAGGCAGTCAACAGTCAGCGTAATGTCATTACCATTACCGCTCACCTCAATATCTAAACCTTCAAGCATTAATGAAACCTCAGTCGCACTGGTAAAAACAAGTTCAGAATTACTGTAACAATCTGTTTCGTTTACCATATCTGTCGATGCTACACCGTCACCATTCAGGTCAATAGCATTGTCAAGTGTAAAGCCTGTAAGATTCCATGTACCGTCTATAGAGACATTAACCGTTGTCGGATTGCTGTCATCATCGCCGCAGGAAATCAGTGTAAGCCCAATCAATGCAGCTGCAAAAAATAATTTCTTCATGTAATCAGATAATAAATGTTATATCGAAATTTCAAATGAACTGATATTAAGATATCACTGTTTTGTAAAAATATATGTTCCGGGAATATCAAGATAGAAAGTGCCGCCGGCACTTATCATAGAAATATAAGTTGCGGCTTCATCATAAATGGTGAGTGTATTGCCATTGCGTGTTAAAAATGCCGCATCTTCTCCGGTACCTACAATCACCTGGTTGTCGGTTACAGTATATGTGCTTACAGCAGTATCTGCAGGATCACATTCAAAGGAATATATGGCGTTTGAGCCTGTACCTTCAGATGAAATTGATACATCTTCGCCTGTGATGAAGATTTGGCCGTTTGCAAAAATCAACTTAGAGTTATTAAAACAGTTTGTTTCTGTAACAAGATTTGTGCTGGCCGTGCCATCCCCATCAAAATCATAAGCGTCATCAAGTATTATGCCTGTAAGTTTCCATGTGCCATCAATAGAGGCATTTACAGTTGTCGGGTTGCTGTCATCATCGCCGCAAGACATCAATGTAAGCCCAATTAATGCGGCAGCAAAAAATAATTTCTTCATAATAGCAGTTTTTAGTTTTAGTAAATGTAGTGAAAATTAAAAAAAGATGCCCCGCAACAGCAGGGCATCTAATAATGTTTAACCAGTTTATTGCTTTGTAAATGTAAGCGTTCCGCCTACCAAATCATAAGTAACTTCACCGTTTGTGCCTTCTACAGGTACATCCTGTACTTCAGGAAAATATACTGATAGCGTATTTCCGCTCCGTGTCATCACAACATCCTCTTCGCCGTCACCTAAATCTCCTGAAAGTACTACAGTATTTTCTGTTACTGTATAAGGCCCTGTAAACACATCGGCAGGAAGGCAATCAATATTTACAGTCTCGGTGCCGCCTTCAACAATAAGCTCTGCATCAAGCCCTTCAAGGCTTACAATTGCCTGCCCGGTACCTAAAAAAACAATTCCGGAATTAGTATAGCATCCTGTTTCGCCGATTAGGTTTGCAGTCGCTGTGCCGTCCTGGTTAAAATCCACAGGTTCATCAAGGGTGAAGCCGGTAAGTTTCCAGTTGCCTTCAACCGACACATTAGTTTGCTGGTCGTCATCATCAGAGCAGGCCGCGAACGTAAGTCCGATTAGCGCTGCAGCAAAAAACACTTTTTTCATCTCATTTAGTTTAAATAGTTTGGGGCAAATATTAAAAAATTGATTTAAATAAGTATTATTTTAACATGGCATTAAAGGTTAATTAACGTAAATGACTATTTTTAACTGTAACAAAATTGTATGGTTTCACACCAATTCTTAAACATCTTTTTAGATATTATATCAAATAAGAATTGTAATTTTACGTTTGCTGATTATGTTTTTGTAAAAGATGGTGCAGCGCGTGTCTCTGATATTTTTGGCACGCTTTTTAATGATGTATTGTAATGAATAATTTTATGGCATTTATGAAAAGGAATTATAAGATAATCGCTTTCGTTGCTGTGCTTGCAGTAGCGCTGTTGAGTTTTGTACCTACAAAAAAGGCAGTAAGCGCAGACCCTGACAGGGATAAGTTGCTGCTTGAACTGCTTACCTTTGTGGTTGAGCGCGGCCATTATGACCCTGCTGCTATTGATGATAACTTCAGCAAGGGTGTGTATAAGCAGTACATGGAGTCAATAGACCCTTCAAAGCGTTTCTTCATACAGAGTGATATCGATGAGTTTGCAAAGTATGAAACACAGCTGGATGACCAGATAAACAATCGCGACCTGACATTCTTTAACCTGACATATGACAGGCTGCTGAAAAGGATTAAGGCTGCTGAAGGTTTCTACAAAGAAATTATGGCAAAGCCGTTTGATTTTACTGCAAACGAAGAACTTAACGTTGATTATGAAAAGCAGCCGTTTGCTAAATCTGAAGCTGACCTGAAAAAACGTTGGGAGAAGCAAATGAAACTTTCTGTATTGTCGTCTATCACTGATAAGCAAAAGGTAGAGCAGGATAAGCAGAAAAAAGATGCATCTTATAAAATGAAGTCTTTTGCCGAACTGGAGAAAGAATCGCGCGAAGCGTCGTTACAATCGCTTAACCAATATTTCGATTTTATTGATGAGCTGAAGCGTGATGAGTGGTTCAGTGTTTATATAAATGCTATTGCAGAGCGTTTTGACCCCCCATACATTCTATTTTGCTCCTGACGATAAAGAGAAGTTTGATACCAGTATGAGAGGCTCTCTTGAAGGTATTGGCGCAAGGTTGATGAAGAAGAATGACTATGTTGAGATCTCTGAGCTTATACCGGGCGGCCCTGCCTGGAGGGGCAAAGAGCTTGAGCAGGGCGACCTAATCATGAAAGTTGCCCAGGCAGGCGGTGAGGCTATTGATGTAGCCGGTATGCGTCTTGACGATGTGGTTAAGAAAATAAAAGGGCCGAAAGGTACTAAGGTAAAGCTTACCGTTAAGAAAGTTGACGGCGCTATAAAAGTTATTGAGATTACAAGGGAAGTTGTAGAGATTGAAGAAACCTATGCCAAGTCAAGCATTGTGAATAAAGACGGCAAGCTGTATGGCGTTATCAATCTCCCGAAATTCTACATCGACTTTGAAAATAAAGACAGCCGCGATGCAGCTAAAGATGTTGCAGCCGAAGTGGAAAGGCTTAAAGCAGCAGGAGTAGAAGGCATTGCGCTTGACCTTCGCGACAATGGCGGTGGCGCACTTAAAACAGTTGTTGACATGGTAGGCCTGTTCATACCGCAGGGTCCTGTGGTGCAGGTGAAATCTACCGGTAAGAAAAAAGAGGTGCTGAGTGATACCGACTCTCGCGTACAGTGGGATGGGCCGCTTGTAGTGCTGGTAAATAATTTCTCGGCATCAGCATCAGAAATTTTTGCAGCCGCAATACAGGATTATAACAGGGGATTGATTTTAGGAAGCCGCCATACTTATGGTAAAGGTACTGTACAAAACATCATAGACATGAACCAGTTTGTGCGTGAAAATTCAATGGGCGACCTCGGCGCTATAAAAATCACTACTCAGAAGTACTACCGCATAAATGGTGGCTCTGTACAGCGCGAAGGTGTCTATAGCGATATCATAATGCCTGACAGGTATGCTTATATTGAAATGGGTGAGCGTGACAGCGAGTTTGCATTGCCGTATGACAAAATAGACGGTGCAGGCTACAAGCCATTCAAAAATAACTTTGAAGCTGTAAAAGCAGCAAGCAAAAAACGTATGGCAGCCAGCGAGCAGTTTAAGCTAATGGACGAAAATGCCAAATGGGTGAATGAGAAGAAAGACGAAAGTACCTATGCGCTTAACTATGATAAGTTTAAGGCAGAGCTTGACAAGAGCGAAGCCTTCACTAAAAAGTTTAAAGCTCTTACAGAGTATAACAGTAAGCTGAAGTTTACAGGCCTGCCTGCAGACCAGGAAGCTGCGAAGAAAGACCCGGCGCTGGCCGAAAAGAAAAACCGCTGGTATGAAAGCCTTTCAAAGGATATCTATGTTGAAGAAGCGGTAAATATCCTGCAGGATATGAAGGGCGGTAAGCCATCTGCTTCGCTAACAATGACAAATAAAGACAAAGCGGTTAAATCACGATAATTTTGCATGGATAACGCGAATAAGTCGCTTACAGGGATAGCGCTCCAAAAGTTTAAAAAGAACTTTTGGGGCGTTTTCAGTTTAGTGTTTATTGTACTGATGCTGCTTATAGCGGTATTTGCCTATGTGCTTGCACCCGATAAAAGCCAAAATGCCAACTGGGGCGACCTGGCTATCCATTCCAAGCCGCCGGGCTTTACAGTTACTATGATCACGCTGCCTGGTGAAGGTTCAGAGATGAGTGTGGGGCATTATTTCTCAGGCAACCCAAACCCGCCACAGAAATTTCCTGTGCTTGATTATAGTTTCACCAAAGATAGCCTGCGCTATACCGAGTACAACACCGACCCGTCACTGGCACAAAAGAAGTCAGTTCCGCTTACGGCCTTCGGCAATAAATCTGCTGAAGCAATACAGAAAGAAAACATCGCTGTAGAAAAATTCATCCTAGGCACCGACAGCCAGGGGAGGGATATGCTAAGCAGGCTTTTGGTGGGTTCGCGGGTTTCCATATCCATAGGATTTGTAGCAGTGCTTATATCACTTGTTGTAGGAATCTTTTTCGGTGCAATAGCCGGCTATTACGGCGGTAAGGTAGACGCCTTTGTGATGTGGCTGGTAAATGTAATATGGTCTATCCCTACGCTGCTTTTGGTCATTGCAATCACACTGGCATTGGGTAAAGGCTTCTGGCAGGTGTTTGTAGCGGTAGGCCTTACTATGTGGGTTGAGGTGGCACGTGTAGTACGCGGGCAGGTGATGAGCATAAAACAGATGCAGTTTGTTACAGCAGCCAGAGCACTGGGATACCGCAACGGCAGGATTATCTTTAACCACATACTGCCCAACAGTATGGCGCCGGTAATAGTAATCTCTGCGGCTAACTTTGCTTCGGCCATACTTGTAGAAAGCGGGCTTAGTTTCCTCGGGCTTGGCGCACAACCGCCCGTACCCAGCTGGGGTGGCATGATAAAAGACCATTATAATTATATCATTCTTGGCAAGCCTTATCTTGCCTTAGCGCCGGGTATCGCCATGTTGCTTTTAGTGTTGGCTTTTATGATGGTGGGCAATGCATTACGGGATGCGCTTGATGTAAAGAGTGAGTAAAAGTTTACAGTCGCGGTCGCAGTTTACAGTCCCGCTGAAACTTGTCGAAGCGCAAACTTCAGTCAAAGTGTCTTGCAATCGAATAATCTAAAATTCTAACAATCCAAAAATTACCATTCATTTACTTTATTGGCATCCATTTTAATAAAAATGAATAGCAATATGGTAAAGGCAAATAAGCTCGACCCGCCATAGCTGAAGAAGGGCAGGGGCACCCCAATAGTTGGGAACAGCTTGATAAGCATGGTAATATTCACGAAGAAGTGCATGAAGAGTATGGAAGCAACGCAGTACCCATACGTCCGGCTAAACTTGGATTTTTGCCGTTCTGCCATATAGACGATCCGCAAGAGGAGTGTGACGAAAACAGCAATTACAACAACCGCACCTACAAATCCCCATTCTTCACCTACGGTTGTGAATATATAGTCGGTATGCTGCTCGGGTACAAAGCCGCCTTTGGTCTGCGTGCCTTCAAGATAGCCCTTACCAAACCATCCGCCTGAACCAATAGCTATAAGGCTCTGGTTGAGGTTATACCCCTCTTTCTTCAGGTTTACATTTTTATCAAAAAGAACGTTGATACGGTCTTTCTGGTGGCCTTCCAGTACATTTTCATATACATAATCCACAGAAAATACAAACCCTGAAATCGCTATGAAAATCATAGTGGAAAGTATCGGGTTTCGGTATGCCCGCCTCGACACAAAATATTGTGCTATGATAATTATAAGCGCAAGCCCTATTAATATTACAGGTTTTACGAACAAAGCAAGGAGAAAGAGCACAATGGCTGTCACACCTGTAACAAGGTACCATGCAGGCAAACCTTCGCGGTGCAGTACAAGCACCAGTGAGAAGAATATCATGGCACTACCGGCATCTGGCTGCATAAGAATAAGCCCTACGGGTAGGAGTATAATACCGAAAGCTATAAGCTGATGGTTAGTGTTCTTGAGGTTTATCTGTACATCACTAAGGAACTTTGACAGTACCAGTGATGCTGCGATCTTGGCAAACTCTGAAGGCTGCAAGCCAAATCCGCCAAAAGAATACCAGTTACGCTGCCCTTTAATAACAGAACCAAACGCAAATAGCCCGACCAGCAGAAGTATGGATAAGCCATAAAAAATCAGTGCATATTTTTCATATATCTTGGCATCAACGGCAAGCACCATAAAAATGAGTATGACGCTCAGCATGATAAAAAATATCTGCTTGCCGTAAGACTGGCTCATGTCAAAAAAGAAGTTTCTGTTTCAGGAAGCGATGCACTGTATATAGTCATCCAGCCCATAATAACAAGCACGGCATACAGCAATATGCTTATCCAGTCGATATTTCCTGAAACACTCTGGTTCTTCATCTATTTATTGATGCTGAAAGGTTCTCCGCTTAAATATTTTTCATAGGTAGCCTTAAGCCCATTTTCAAGCATGCGCTTTTCAAGGTCGGTACGGGTAATGATACCACGCAGGTACTTTTCAATCATAAGGCTGGCAATAGGGCCCGCCCAGCGAGCGCCCCAGTAACCGTTTTCTACAAACACAGCAATAGCAATCTTTGGGTTTTCTCTTGGTGCAAATGCAACGAATATAGAGTGGTCATCAAGCTGTGTTTTCTTACCGTTAATTTTTGTAAAATTCTCTGCAGTACCGGTTTTGCCGCATATCTCTATCCCTTCAACACGTACGCCACGGGCAGTACCAAGGTTGTATACATCAAACAGGCCATCAATCACCGGTTTGAAATATTGCTTTTCGATTGATGTATAATGCTTCGTTGTAAATTTCTTGTCAATCTTGCGGCCTTCGATTTTTTTGATAATGTGCGGTGTGTAGTACCATCCCTGGTTGGCTACAGTCGCCATCATGTTTGCCAGCTGTATAGGCGTCATAGAAACCTCACCCTGCCCAATTGAATTGGAGATAATGGTTGAGCTTCGCCACCCGCCGTTAGGATACCAGAATTTATAATATTTAGCATCAGGTATACGGCCTTTTCGCCCCTGCGGTAAGTCATAACCCATAAACTGGCCTAGTCCAAAACTCTTCAGGTGATTGGCCCATGCATTTACGCCACTTGACGGATTGGGATATTTGTCAATAATAAGTTTGTAAGTACCCCCCAAAATAGGCGTTGCATGATTTATAGATACCGTTATGCAGTTGTATGGCGCCGCCCGGACAGTGACACTTCATAAATGCACCACGCCCGTAAGAAAAGCCATGGCGGCATAAAAATGTTGAATGCTCATCAATCACTTCTTCCTGAAGGCCAATCAATCCTGTAAGTATCTTAAATGGTGATCCCGGTGGGTATTCAGCAAGCAAGGGCCTGTCAAACAACGGCATGGTGATGGTGTCACGCATCATGGCTGTAAAGTTCTTTGAACGCTCACGGCCAACAAGTATTGCCGGGTCATAAGTTGGGGCAGATACCAATGCCAGTATTTCGCCACTGCTAGGCTCAATTGCCACAATGCCACCACGCTTTTCAAACATGAGCGCCTCACCATACTTTTGCAGTTCCATGTCAATGGTAAGAGTAATATCCTGCCCCTGTTGTGCAATTGTATCGTATATCCCATCTTTAAATGAGCCTATCTCACGGTTGTCACGGTCGCGCTGAACGTATTTTACGCCTTTTACGCCGCGCAGTATCTCTTCATACATTTCTTCCACACCCTGCCGGCCTATGAGGTCCCCGCTTTTGTAGTATGGATTTTTTTTTATGATGTTATCGTTTACCTGAGCAATATAACCGAAGATGTTTGCACCGACATTGGTCTGGTAATCGCGCAGCGAACGTTTTACAATATCAAAGCCTTTATATCGGCGTATCTTTTCCTGGAAAGCCGCGAATTCTTTTTTATTAAGCTGAGGCAGAAATACAGATGGCAGCAGCGGGCTGTAAACTTTGGCCTTGGCAATACGCTCTTTAAAATATTCTTTGTCAATGTTAAGCAAGCGGCATATTTCAAGTGTGTCAACACCTTCCCTCGGCATATCATTAGGGGTCACCATAATGTCATAAGAAGGCTGGTTGGCTACCATAAGTTTGCCGTTACGGTCATAAATATAGCCGCGTTCAGGATATTCGTATTTAATTTTGATAGCATTATTCTCAGATTTCTTGATGTAAGTGTCATCAAGAATCTGTAAATAAAAAGCCGTGCCGTAATCAGTATGGCTGCGGCGATGATAATTGTTGGCAGTAAGATCTTTCTCATTGTTTGCCCGGCTTAATCAGGTAAATTATAGTTATGCAAAGCAACAGCGTAAATAGCGATGTAAGCACCGTACGCAGTAAAACCTCGAGTATCAGGCCAAACCTGAATGCCTCCAAAAGATATAAAATTAAATGATGCGTTACAACAGAAATAAGAAGAAATGAAAATCTTTCCGGCGAAAGCCTGTCATTTATTTTCACGGTCTGGTACTCGTAGCTCACACCGAATGAAAACCTGAAGATGGAAGGCCTTATATATGCCAGTACCGTACACGCTACAGCGTGCGAACCTCCTGAGTTTAGGAACATATCAAGCAAAATTCCCATTGTAAATGCCGAAAGCAGCAATACCGCCCTGTTACCGTTAACCGGAAACAGGAGTATGAACAGGATATAGGGGTAAGCTTCTGCAATACCGAATAAATCAACACGGTTAAATATAATAACCTGTGCCGCCAAAAGCGCAATAAAACGTAGTATGTTTATAATTACAGTACTATTCATCTTCGCTTAGTGCTTGCAGTTGTTTTATTTCGTCACGATCTTTGTTCTCAATAATGTAAACATGGCCCAATGCCGTCATGTCATTAAACAGCCTTACATCAATTGTATAGTAATTTGTTTTCTTGTCAACATAAATTTTTTCAATTTTTCCTATAGGGACGTTTTCAGGGAAAATATCAGAGCGGCCACCCGTTACAATTGTATCGCCTTTTTTAACTGAAGCCAGCCTCGGTACTTCAATCAGCTGTACAAAACCTGCATTTTCACCATTCCAAACTACCGATCCAAAGTGGTTGGCCTTTTTAATTTTAGCATCAAGCCTTATTTTTCTGTTCAATAAACTGATAACCGTTGCATAGCCATTAGACGTATTTTCAATTATGCCGACTACACCTTTGCTGCTCACTACGCCCATATCCTTCTTAACACCGTCTTTACGGCCACTGTTAAGGGTAAGGTAGTTCTCGTGCTCGCTGTAGGAGTTGTAAATTACTTTAGACTGTATCACCTTAAAGTTTGCCATGGCTGATGGCAGCTGTATAGGCGGGAGTGCGGCGGTATCCTGTGTGTTGTACAGCATCATCTTCAGCTGGGCGTTTTCTGCGGCAAGCGCCTCGTTCTGCTCTTTCAGCGCCAGGTATTCCTCAACTTTATTGATTTGCTCATACACATAGCCCGAAACGGCATTGGCAGATGAAATAGCCCTGCTGCGGTGGTAGGAATGTGACTGGATAGAAAGCGTTAACGATATGCCCAAAAGCAGCAAAAACAGTAATAAGATACTGTTTTTATATAGAAAGCTGAATATTTGCTGCATTGGTTAAGTGCCTTTATTTGATAAGTATGCTCCTGAATTTTTGTATGTTTTTAAGCGCCATTCCCGTTCCTCTCACAACTGCCCTTAGCGGGTCTTCTGCAATATAAACCGGAAGGTCTGTTTTTTGGGAAATCCGTTTGTCAAGCCCCCTTAACATCGAGCCGCCTCCTGCAAGGTAAATACCCGTGTTGTAAATATCGGCTGCAAGTTCAGGTGGTGTTTGAGATAATGTTTCCATAACAGCATCTTCAATACGCTGGATAGACTTGTCAAGCGCTTTAGCTATCTCCCGGTAAGAAACATCTACCTGCTTCGGCTTACCGGTAAGGAGGTCACGCCCCTGTACCGACATATCATCCGGCGGAGTCTCAAGGTCTTCAATAGCGGCGCCAATGGTAATTTTTATCTTTTCTGCTGTACTCTCTCCCACAAATAGGTTGTGTTGGGTACGCATGTAGTAAACAATATCGTTTGTGAAAACGTCACCCGCAATCTTAACCGATTTGTCACATACAATACCGCCAAGCGCAATTACGGCAATCTCGGTAGTACCGCCGCCTATGTCAACAATCATGTTACCTTTTGGCTGCATAATATCAACCCCGATACCAATAGCGGCTGCCATCGGTTCATGTATAAGATATACTTCTTTACCATTTACCCTTTCAGCAGATTCTTTTACCGCACGCATCTCCACCTCAGTAATGCCTGAAGGAATACATATAACCATGCGAAGGGCAGGGGTAAACAGTTTTTTCTTTAGTGCCGGTATACTTTTAATGAACATGTTGATCATCTTTTCAGATGCGTCAAAGTCGGCAATAACACCGTCTTTCAGCGGGCGTATGGTTTTTATGTTCTCATGCGTTTTACCCTGCATCATGTTGGCTTCCTTGCCCACGGCTATTATTTTGCCGGAAACACGGTCTCGCGCCACTATAGACGGGCTGTCTATAACTACTTTGTCATTGTGTATGATTAGGGTATTTGCTGTACCAAGGTCTATAGCGATATCCTCGGTCATGAAATCAAAAAATCCCATACTGGAAAGGGTGTTATATGTTATAAAAGTTTAAGCCTACAAAAATAGTAAAATTAATGTTTGAAATGACGTGTTCCTGTAAATACCATTGCAACATTATTTTCATTGCAGTAATTGATGCTCAGCTCATCTTTAATCGATCCGCCCGGCTGTATAACAGCAGTGATTCCTGCTTCTTTTGCGAGCTCCACACAATCAGGGAACGGGAAGAAAGCATCGCTTGCCATTACAGCGCCATTCAGGTCGAAATTGAAAGAGGTTGCTTTCTCAACTGCCTGCTTCAAAGCATCAACACGCGATGTTTGCCCAGTGCCTGATGCTATCAGCTGTCCGTTCTTAGCAAATACAATGGTGTTGCTCTTGGTATGCTTGCATATTTTTGATGCAAACAATAAATCTTCAACGTCCTGAGCCGTAGGCTCTTTTACCGTAACGGTCTGTAGTATTTCTTTATTGTCAGTAATATTATCTTTATCTTGAACCAGTATTCCGTTAAGGCACGTTCTTACTTGTCGTTGAGGTAGTTCAACATCGTGCTGAACAAGAATGATCCTGTTTTTCTTTTCCTGAAGAATTGTTATAGCGTCATCATCATAACCTGGGGCAATTACAACTTCACAGAAAAGCTTGTTTATTTCTTCCGCGGCGGCACGGTCTATTTTAGCATTAGCTATAAGTACACCACCAAAGGCAGAGGTTGGGTCGCCTGCAAGCGCATCAAGGTATGCTTCTTTAATTGTTGAGCGCGTAGCCAGTCCGCAGGCATTATTATGCTTCAGGATTGCAAAAGTTGGGTCGTCATTTTTGAATTCCTGCATCAGGTTTACAGCTGCATCTACATCAAGCAGGTTGTTATATGATAACTCTTTGCCGTGAAGCTTGGTAAACATCTTGTCAAAGTCACCGAAGAACCAGCCTTTTTGGTGCGGGTTCTCTCCGTAGCGCAACGCCTGGCCATTTGCTTCGCTATGCTTGTAAACAGTATCGTCAGCATTGAAATAATTGAAAATAGCGCTATCGTAGTGCGAAGACACATGGAAGGCTTTTTGATGCAAATAGCCTTCGCTCTTCCAAAGTAGTGCTTCCCTCATTTTTGATAATGGTTTCCAGGAAAAGCGCATACTCATTTACAGATGCCACAATCACGGTATCTTTAAAATTTTTTGCCGCTGCACGAATAAGAGATATACCGCCTATGTCAATTTTTTCGATGATATCTGCTTCTCCGGCTCCTGATGCTACAGTTTTCTCAAATGGGTACAGGTCAACTATCACTAAATCAATCTGCGGAATGTCGTACTCCTGCATTTGCTGTACGTCGCTGTCATTATCCTGGCGGTTTAGTATGCCCCCGAAGATTTTTGGGTGAAGTGTTTTTACACGTCCGCCAAGGATTGATGGGTACGATGTAACGTCTTCAACCGGCACTACAGGTATGCCCAAATCTTTAATAAAAGATTCTGTACCCCCTGTAGAATAGATGGTTACGTTGTTTTCGTGAAGTTTTTTAACGATGGGTTCAAGCCCCTCTTTATCAAATACAGAAATGAGGGCTGAAGTGATTTTTTTAGTAGTGTTCATTATGTTGTGTTGTTGAGCCGCAAAAGTAGTTAATGTACAGTTAACATTCAATTTCAGGCTGCAGTAATTTTAAACTTACCAAATGAAATTGCCAACCCGAAAAAATTCACGAATTTTACGCTACAATCATCAATTATGGTTTTTTACTTACGCCTTTTAAAAGAGAGTCTTGCTTTTGCGCTGAATGCCCTTACAAATAATAAGTTAAGGACTATACTTTCGCTTCTTGGGGTTACTATCGGTATCTTCTCTATTATCGCCGTGCTTGCGGCAGTTGATTCACTTGACAGGAAGATTAAAGCCGACATGAGTGATATTGATATCAATACCATGTACCTGAAACATTTTTCTTTCGGGCCATCTACTGTGCCGCGATGGAAAAGGGAGCAATTCCCGAAAGTTACATATGAAGAATACCAATATCTGAAAGGTGCTGTTAGTTCTGCTGAGTTCATGGCTTTCCAGTTTTTTACTAAAAACGAGACGGCTAAATATGAAGACAAAACCGTTACAAACCTTAATGCTGTACCCATTTCTTATGAGTTTGCTGATATACAGCGCCTGAAGATAGAGCACGGCCGATTTTATAATGAAAGTGAATCAAATTCCGGGACGGCAGTTGTTGTAATTGGCCACGAGGTTGCCAAGTCATTGTTTGGCGACTTGCCTGCTATCGATAAAAACATTCGGCTTTACGGCCAGCGTTTCACGGTGATAGGTGTGCTTGAAAAACAGGGATCTTCATCTATGGGAATGCCAAGCAATGATATGTCGGTTATTTTTCCTGTAAATTTTATCCGCAGGATGTATGGTGATAATAATGATTTTATGACACCCGTAATAAGCATTAAGCCGTACGAAGGCGAGAATGCAGAAGACGTAAAAGCTGAAGTTACCCAGAAGCTCCGTAACTATCGCGGCCTTCGCGCAGGTGAAGATGATAACTTTATGATTGATATTCTGGCCGGTTTTACACAGATGATAGACCAGTTCCTCGGTGTCTTAAACCTTGTTGGCTGGCTTATAAGCGGGTTCTCTTTGCTTGTAGGCGGCTTTGGTATTGCCAATATTATGTTTGTATCGGTAAAAGAACGTACCACACTTATTGGCATTCAGAAAGCCTTGGGAGCAAAACGTAAATTTATACTATTCCAGTTTTTATTTGAAGCAATAATACTTTCAGTTATTGGCGGTGGCGTAGGGCTGTTGCTGGTGTGGGGTATTGCGGCACTTTTAACCACTGCGCTCGATTTTCCTTTTGTACTTGGCTTTAGCAATATAATGCTCGGTACATCACTGGCGGCATTTATCGGGCTTGTCTCAGGGATACTGCCTGCTATATCTGCAGCCAGGCTAGACCCGGTTGAAGCTATACGAAGCGGAATGTAGAAAACGTATCTAATGCTAATTAATATGTATAACAGGATTTTATGCTAGTTTAAATCTATATACATATCTTTAAAATTGAGTATCAGTGTATCGAATTTAACAAATACATCCTGCCCTAGGTTTCCGTCAAAGTACTTAGTAAATTCATATTCTTCAAGTGTAACATGTACCTCTTCTAATAATGCCTTTTTTGTGCCGATAATTAGTTGAAAATTTGGAAATAAATACTCTTCTACATTTGTCATGCCTCCGGCTCCTCCGCGCTTATTTTTTATAAGGCGCCCTGTAGTTTCTATAACATCTTTATGGTTTCTGTAATACTTAAATGATAATTCTGAATTTTTGGCTCCGGTATCTAAAGTAAACAACAGGCTTTCATTTCCGGAAAATAATTCAACAACAGGATTCAGGCCTTCCAAAACCATATTTTTTAGCTTCGATTTGTTTGGTTTATCCGGTACTGTAATGTTTCCGTTTTTATGCAGGTGCATTTCTCCCAGCGCTTCTATCACAGGAAAACCAATTATACCCTTAATTTCATAATTGATATCAGGAAACGTTAGTTGTGTGTCCGGCATTACTAAAAAGAGTACATTATTAAATAAAATATCACCAACATAAAAATTTTCAGCAACTGCCAGTTTTGAGTTTACATATAAATTTGTAGAAGAACCTACGTTTATATTTTTTTCAATTATTGTTAGGTTCATTTTTTTTGCCATACTTTCAGATATGGTTGACAAATTTGCGCCTGTATCAAATACGAAATGTTCTGATATGTTATTGGACTGAACAGGTGTCATCAAATGATTAAAGTTGTTTCTGTAAGCATTTATTTTAACTGTTAGATGAGGTTGCTTAATCATGGGTTCTACGTCTGCAAATGCACCAAAAAGGCGTTCTACATTTGTGTATTCATTAATTTCTGTGCTGTCGAGCAGAGTAGGGTATTCCTTTAAAATTTTTCTATAAGTTTCAGATGCTTTACTATAATTATATTCGTGTATGTAATTTGCAGCTTTTAAGTTAAGTAATTCAACAACCAAAGAGTCATTAAAACTGCCTTTATGCCGGTTTAATATGATGTCTATATAATTAATAGACGAACTGTTTCTGCCGAATGCCTTTTCAATAAACGCATTATAAAAAATTCTTCTGTGGTCAGAAAGTTTATTTGCATTTTTAGTCAATTTTCTGTCAAGCTCAAAATATTGCTTTTGTTCAAGCAAAATATTTAATTCTCTATCAACAGTATCATCTATCTTATTTGCTGCACATTTAATAAGTGTTAGTGCAATCACACAAATGCCAAATACTCTTAAATAACTCATGATTTCAGTGTTATATTATTTGGCGCTAAATTGGTTTGTATACAGCTTTTGTGATAGTAAAAATTCGACATTCAGAATAAACTGTTAATAATATCCTGATTGAACTTTACCATCTCATGATCTATGTTTAGATATTCTTTAGGCGTATATCCTGAAAATTCTTTAAATTTTTTTATAAAATGCGATTGGTCGTAATAATTACAATCATAAGCAATCTCTGTTAACCTGTGGTTTCTTTTGCTTATTAGTTTTGAAGCATAATTAAATGAAATAATCTGATGGAAAGTTTTTGGCGTAGTACCAATATAGCGGTAAAAATTTCGCTCTAAAGTTTTATATTCGCTTTTTCTTGCTATAATACTCTTAAAACTGAAATTTGATTTCTCATTGTACATATTTGCGATGAAATTTAGGAAATCAGTAATTTTATCATTGCTTTGAAGTTTTGAAAGTAAGAAGCTTTGTACAATATCTACTTGCTCAGGCATTGATGCAGTTTCTGACAGTTGCTCTTCCAAAAAAGTAAACTCAGGGCCAAATACATTTTTTGCGTCAATGATTTTGTTTGTAAATGCATCTAAAGGTTCTTTAACAAATACACTTAAGCACCCGGGTTTAAATAAAATTGATATCGCCTTTGCTTTTGTGGTTGGCACTATAAGGCTGCTTCTTGTTTTGAACCCTACAATATGGCTATCGGTTATGCGGACAAATTGAGAATTATCATTTTTACTTGATCTGTAATAAGGATTACCTAAATTTATTACTAACTCTGTCATCCCGTAAGGTATCGATGGAACGGCAATAATATCATTACTGCATTGTATAGATTCATCAATAGAAATATGCCGGATATATTTCTGTAATTCTTGATGGATATTAGCAGATTCAATTATGGTAGATTTGAAATAGTTATTGCCCATGGTTCTATATTAATAAAAATCCCGCTTATAAGCGGGATTTTCATATTAAAATAGTTTACTAATTTTTCACAATCTTAAATTGCTTAACGCCCAATTCAGATTGTACGCTAACCATATATGTACCTGCTGTAAGCGAAGATACATTTATAAGTTCTTCCGTCTGGCTGCCTTTCTTATCCAGGACTTTCTGCCCTAAAAGATTATAAACCGTTACCTGCTTTATTGCAGATGATGCTTTAATAGTAAGCTCATTTACAACCGGGTTAGGGTAGTATTTAAAAGTTTCCTTTGTAATATCAGCTGTGCCCGCAGGTGCCTGGCCTACTATTGATATGTCAAAGTTACCGCTTGTAGGGTTTGCCAGTGCACTGTATACACGCAGGTAATACGTGTTTCCAACTGTTAGTCCGGTAGCATTAAGTGTTTCGGTTCCTGCACCGCCACCTTCATCTATATCGTCACGGCATGCAAGTGCAGTACCGTTACAATTGCCTTCGCGAAGTTCAATTACAGCATCAAAGTCAAACGTAGGTAAAACTGTTATCAATGCGGTTGCTTCTGTAGCTACAAATGTGAACCATACATCACCTGTTTCAGCCTCCGTACATGCACTTGTAACGCCAGAGTCTGTTGCTCCCGTAGTAGTGTATGTTACCGGCATTGACATTGGCGAAGGTGTAAGTACAACAGCGCCTGCACAATCATCATTACCAATTGCAGTGCGGAAAGTTGTAGTAGCCGTAGCTGTTTCACCTCCTGAGCAATTTGTAGTGATTGTTACTGTATAAACTGTATACGGGCTAAGATCTGTAAGGTTTATTGGTGCAACTGTATTTAAGTTTTGTGGTGTCCCGCCGGGAGAATATGTAACAGTATAGCTTGTTCCACTTGCAACTCCGGTAAAGTTTACCGTTGCAGATGTTGACGTGATTGCCGTTGTAGGCTGGAATGCCACACCCGGGCATGACGGTGTAACTTCCAGGCGTATATTGTCTATGCCAATATCATCAGCACCAAAGTCTGATGTTGCACGGAAACGTATTACGCTGGTAGCAGATGTAGCCGTAAAGGTAACAGATTGGCCGCCGAAACCCGTATTGGTTGTAAGAGTGAGTATTGGTGTTGGTTGCCATGTTGTACCTCCGTCATTACTCAGCAATATGTCAAGCTTGTCATTTCCGGTTGGGTTTGTATAATCAAATGTAAGGGTTTTTGTACCTGCGGCACTTAGGTTTACATAAAGGTCAAGGCTGCCTTGTGTGTTGTTGCTTGTGCCATAGCTATGGAAACGTGCTGAATATGAACCCTGGCTTGCTGCAACAGGATAAGGCGCAGGTTCATCGGCAGGATAGCTCCATCCAGATGTGATAAAGCCCTGGTCATTTCTCCTCCATGAGTTATTTCCTGTTAGTGGTGTTGCCTTCCAGTTCAGGCCGGGAACTTCTGTATTACCGCAGCGGCTCACCCAGCTTTCAAACCCTTGTGTATAAGGCAATGATGCATAATCAGGTGTTGCCGGGTAAACATTTACAGCTACAGGAGTGCTGTAAACTGTTGATCCGGAACATGTAACCGCTGCCCTGTAATAAGTAGTTGTATTAAGGTTTGTAACAGTATAGGTTGCATTTGTTCCTGTTCCTGATACATTTGAATATGAGCCGTCAATGCTTGAAGATTGTTGCCACTGATATGTAACGCCGGTACCGGTTTGAGAATCATTTAATGATAATATTGTTGATGCAATTGTAGTACATCCTGCTGTAACAGTTGCTGCTGTTGTTCCTGCTGCCGGAGGTGAAGTACATGGCACCGGAGGTGTGTAGGTAAATGTTAGTCCGTTTGAAGGTTTTACAGTATTTGTAGCAGCCATGGTAGCAGCATTGGTTACACCTGCAGTGCTTGCCGACCAGTTTGTAGTTGTGGTACGATTAGCGAATACTGCGTTGGTTGCACCCCTTAGGCCAACCTGTGCAGTAGTTGATGCTGATGTTGCTACAGTAGAGTTACCGTAAACAAACTCTATAACATTACTTGTCTCTTTCAGGTGTATCTGGAATTGAAGTAAATCTGCGGTTACATAAGCGAAGTTTGCATAGCGAACAAAATTCTTATACTGTATAACTAGAATTCGGTTGGGCGCTGTACCTATAGTCTCATAGCCAAGTTCACCTGTATTTGCTGCAACACTGCTTCCTGAAATATCAGCGCCAAACGCTGCTGCTGCACCTGCGTAAGCAGTTGTTCCTGATAACGGTGTATATGTGGCGCCTAAAGGAGCGGTAGTGCCAAATGCAACAAAACCATTACTGTTTACACTTATGTTGGTGCCTGAGTTATAAGTTACATTATTAAATGTAAAGTTAAATGGCAGGGCAACCTGATAAGTATTATCATCTGCAGTTGCGGTTCCTGTTCCCAGAACAGTAGGAGATGTAAGCGGTGTATATGTACCGGTTGACTGGCTAAAGGTGTATAGATTAGCCTGCGCCTGCAGCTCCAGGCAACCTGCAAGTACAAATGCAGCTGCCAAGCCTAATTTTGCCGAAGCAATTTGTAATAAACAAGTTCGTAATTTTTTTGTCATAGTAAATTTTTTTTGGTTATTAACTATCGGTTTGTTGTAAATATAACAAGTAATAATTCTTTAACCCTACCTGTAATTAATTTTAACGCTTTCATAATTAGCAGAATAGTGCAATTATCAAAAAAAACCCGCTCAATGGCGGGTTATATTTTATCGTAAAGGCTGATTCTGTATCAGGTCTAAAAATAAATTTATTTTGTCTTTGAGTTCTTTTCTTGGGGTTATAAAATCAAGAAACCCATGCTCAAGTACAAACTCTGCTGTCTGGAAACCTTCCGGCAATTCTTTACCAGTAGTATCTTTTACTACACGCGGACCTGCAAACCCAATTAGTGCTCCGGGCTCAGATATGTTTACATCACCAAGCATTGCGTATGATGCCGTTGTGCCGCCCGTAGTTGGGTCTGTACAAAGTGATATATAAGGTATTTTAGCATCGGCAAGCTGTGCTAGTTTTGCTGATGTTTTAGCCAGCTGCATAAGCGAGTAAGCAGCTTCCATCATCCTTGCCCCGCCTGACTTTGATATCATAAGGAAAGGTATCTTATTTTTGATAGAATAATCTATAGCGCGTGCAATCTTTTCACCCACCACAGCGCCCATAGATCCGCCTATAAAAGCAAAGTCCATACAGGCTATCACAAGGTCTTTACCCTTACTTTTACCTACGGCGGTCCTTACGGCATCTTTCAGCTTTGTTTTATCTATCGCATCTTTAAGCCTGTCACTGTATTTTTTTGTGTCAACAAAATTTAACGGGTCTTTACTGGTCATGTTTTTATCCAGCTCGGTAAACTCGTTATTGTCAAACAATATGTCGAAATATTCTTTGCTGCCTATCCTCACATGGTAACCGTCTTCAGGGCTTACATAGAAATTTTTTGCAAGCTCGTCAGCATCTACAATTTTTCCTGTTGGTGATTTATACCATAATCCTTTAGGTACATCTTTCTTGTCTTCGGTTGGTGTCTGTATCCCTTTTTCCGTCCTTTTAAACCAAGCCATAGTTTTCCTTATTTAAATGAATAACGGTTGAAGATACCTGCCTTAGCCTGATGATCTTCAACCGCAAAATTGTAACTTTATAGAGTATTAACGTTGTTTAAGTCGGCAAATGCCTGCTCCAGCCTTTTGTTGAAAGTAACTTCACCCTCGCGTATCCATTTCCTCGGGTCGTAGTGCTTTTTGTTTGGAGAATCAGGTCCGTCCGGGCTGCCTATCTGTGTTTTGAGGTAGTCAATTTTTCCTGTCATATAATCGCGGATACCTTCGGTAAATGCAAATTGAAGGTCGGTATCAATATTCATCTTGATAACGCCGTAGCTTATCGCTTCCCTTATTTCTTCAAGTGTTGAGCCTGAACCACCGTGGAAAACAAAATCAATAGGGTTGTGGCCTGTATTGAATTTTTGCTGTACATATTCCTGGGAATTTTTCAGGATTACCGGCGTAAGCTTTACGTTGCCCGGCTTGTACACACCGTGAACATTACCAAATGCCGCAGCTACGGTAAACTTATCAGATATTTTGCTAAGCGCTTCGTACACCTGGCCTACTTCTTCCGGTTGGGTGTAAAGTTTTGAGCTGTCAACATCGCTGTTATCAACACCGTCTTCCTCACCACCTGTTATACCAAGCTCAATTTCCAGCGTCATGCCCAGCTTGCTCATCCTTTTCAGGTATTCGGTACAAATTTCAATATTTTCTTCAAGCGGCTCCTCGCTCAGGTCAAGCATATGCGATGAGAAAAGCGGCTTGCCTGTTTCGGCAAACTGTTTTTCACTTGCTTCAATAAGCCCGTCTACCCAAGGCAAAAGGTTTTTTGCGCAATGGTCTGTATGCAGTATCACTGTCGCTCCATATGCTTCAGCAAGCGTGTGTATGTGTTTTGCACCTGCAACAGCCCCAAGTATTGCAGCTTTCTGGCCATCATTGCTAAGGCCTTTACCCGCGTTAAATGCCGCACCGCCGTTACTGAACTGGATGATTACCGGAGCTTTAAGTTTTGCCGCTGTTTCAAGCACACCGTTTATGGTGCTTGAGCCTGTAACGTTTACCGCAGGCAGGGCAAAACCCTTCTCTTTGGCATATTTAAATATCTCCTGTACCTGGTCTCCGGTTGCAACCCCCGGCTTAATATTGTGCGCCATTTTGGTGATTTTTTTAAAATTGAACTACAAAAATAATATTTTTAAAATTAGAAAGGATAATTAATACCCACATTTAAAACTGAGTTGGCAAAATTGTATTCCTTAAACCAACGGCTATTTTCAGGCAAGCCTGGGTTATAGGTTTTAAAGCCCACGTCAAAGCGTACCACAAAGAAGCTGAAATCGTACCTGAAGCCAAAGCCTGTTCCTAATGCCAGGTCTCTGAAAGATTCAAAGCCGTTGAAGGTAAAGTCGTCGTCAGTTACATTATCAAACACATTCCAGATGTTGCCCACGTCGCCAAATATTGCGCCATTGAGTTTGCCAAACAGGTTAAAGCGCAGCTCGGCACTGTAGGCCATTTTTAAGTTAGCTTCGTTAAAGTCATTTTGCCCGCCGCTGCGCCCCGGGCCAAGGCGGTATGCCTGCCATGCCCTATTATCATTGCTACCGCCTGCGAAGTAGCTGCGTGTAAAGGGAATATTGTTTGAGTTGCCGTAAGGCACTGCAAGCCCGAAGAATGCACGCATTGCCAATACCTTACTGCGACGCAGGTCAAAGTGTTTTATAAAGTCAAGCTCTCCTTTAATATATTGCGAATATTCTACATCAAAAATCATTTTGTTACCGTTGCTGCTTCTGGCCGGGTCATTACTTAGTGATGAGATTAGACCCAGAAAATTACCGGCACTTTCAATTTTCGATTTGAAAATAAAAAAAGTATTATCGGTAAGGTTGGTGCGGGTGGTAGTGGTATAAGTAAAATTTGATGCAAAAATAAGGTTGTCCTGCGTTAGCCTTTTACGTCTTTCTTCAATACTGTTAAGGTTGTCCCTGTCGGTTCCAGAGATTGAAATGATGCCAAGTTCAACGTCTTCAATAAACCCTGTAGCGCCCTCAGGTATTGCCAGCTCACGCCTTGGGTTGCCCGGCTGCTGCGGAAGGAAGTCTTCAGGGTTAACCTGGGAGGCATATGCGTTCGCAATATCATTTAACCTGTCATAAGACGATTCGTAAACATTAAAATAGTTGTCAGAATTTACATTTCGTACATATTGTATATTGAAGAGGTCAAGTTTGGCATTTACCCTGTTATTGCGTCGGGGCGACCAGCTATAGCCAAGAACGCCCGTAAAACTTTCTTTATCAAGGCCTATATTACGCTGGCGGCTTATACCAAGGCTCATAAGTGTAGAAGGTATCATCTCTTTTGAGATTACACGCTCTGTATTTATAGGGAAAAATATCCTAGGGAAGCTCAGCTTTACATCGGCACCATATTCTGATACGTTGAAAAATGATTTGTCCTGTATGGCAAGGTCACGTGAGGAGCCAATGTTTCCACGAGTGGAAAGTTCCAGTATTTCCGCACCCTTAAATATATTACGTATTGATAGCCCCAAGCTGCCCTGTATACCGAAATCCTGAATGTTGGAGTGTGTAAAATCAGCCGTAATGTTGAAGCGGTATTTCTTACGCGGGTTAAGGTAAATATTGGTAATGAGGCTGGAGCCGCTTGCATCTGTGGTATCCTGTACATACTGTATCTGAGGGTAGTTGAAAACCCTCAGGTTGCTGAGATACCTTGATGTAAGCACCCGCCTGAAATCAGAGAATGTGCTGCCGGGTGTAATAAAAACAGCGTCAGTTATTGCCTTTGGCCGGTAATTAAGCTTTCCTGTACTATAAAGGTTAAAACCATTATAGCTTACGCTGTCTATTGCCTGGTTTTCTTCAGTAGGGTTTTTGGTGTAGATGTTAACCTTGCTTATTTTATAAAGCTTAAATGGCCGCGTAAATGATGAATCACCCTGACGGATAGATTCGTTATCTATATATAGTTTTACATCAGCTTCATACTTCTCACTTACCGTATCAAGTACATAGTGAATATTATTCTGCTGGAAAGTGTAAGCGCCACGATTCCTGGAGTATGAGGTTATACGCTCGCGCTCGCCGGTAAAGTTTGTCTCGTCGAATTGGTCACCCTTGCGAATCATTGATTCTGCTTTTGTAATATTGTAGAGGCTGTCTAGAGCAGGAGTTTCAATTATGGTGGCTATACTGTCAATAATATACGGTTTACCGGTTTCAACTGTATAGGTCACCTTAGCCTTCTTTACATCAAGCGTATCAACTTTAAAGTTTACTTTATTCCTGAAATAACCGCGTTTATGGTGGTAGGCAGAGAGCCTGCTGCGTGATTTTTTCACGCGGTTCATGTCAATTACCACAGGTGGTTCTCCTGTTTTCTTGAGGAAGTTGCTCAGTCCTGATACTACAAATGAGTTGCCAAGGCGCTGTACCTGTTTCTCACTAAATATTTTTCGCATTCGCTCATGCCTCCCCCGGTTTACGGTCAAGCCATGCCCTGTAAGATGAGTCAGCATTAGGTTTGGCAAGGTTATAAAGGTGCAGCCTCAGCCTGTAGCCAAGTATATTGCTGTTGGGCAGTTGGTACAGCTGGTCGTTAAGCACATCTTCATTTTTTTCTCACCGTTTACCATTACGTCATTCTCCATTAGCAAATGGCGGTTATCCGGAACCCGTTTAGTAAGGGAACACGAATATAAAATGCAGGCCGATAAAATAAGTGCTATTTTTGCTGTGAAATTTTTCAAGACGGTATTGCCAAATAGTAATTCAAAAATACATTTTTTATGCTTAGTAAAAACCAAATAAAATTAATAACGGGATTACAGCAAAAAAAATACCGTAAAGAGCATAATTTATTCCTTGCTGAAGGTATAAAAACCGTTCAGGAATTATTAAATTCTGAATTTGAACTTTACCATTTATATACTACTGAAAACATTTTCAGCGATGTTGAAAAAAATAGGGTGACCATTATATCCCCGCCTGAACTTGAAAAAATTTCGGCGCTGACTACTCCAAACACATGCCTTGCAGTTTTTAAGATACCTGAATTAAGACAGGTAAAAGCCGAAGGCCTTGTAATAGCGCTTGATGATGTTCGCGACCCCGGTAATCTGGGGACAATTATCAGGCTGTGTGACTGGTTTGGCATAAACCAATTGATATGTAGTGAAGCCTGTGCCGACGTTTATAACCCAAAGGTGGTAATGGCTACAATGGGCTCACTGGCGCGGGTGAACGTGGCTTATACTAATCTTGAAGAATTCCTGGCCAATACCAAGCTGCCTGTTTTCGGAACGTTCATGGATGGCGATAATATCTACAATGAAAGGCTGCCGGAAAATGGAATCATAGTAATGGGCAATGAAGCCAATGGAATTTCTGCTGAAATTGAAAAACTTTGTTCACAACGGATAGCCATACCGCGCTTTGGCGAATTACAGGCGACCGAAAGTCTTAATGTTGCGACCGCGACAGCAATAATACTGAGCGAATTCAGACGAAATTTTAGTGGAAAGTGAAGTTGATGAGTACCGCCCTGGTAGTCATGCCCTGAATATTACCGGTATATGGGCTGTTCGGGTCGTTATCACGAATCAATTCATCATCAAGCCCAAATACTCCACGAATAGATGGTGAAAATTTAAAGTATTCAAAATACAGGTCTATACCAAAACCAAGCTCGTAGTTGTTCGTCCATCGTTTCATACGGAAACGCCCCTGCATGTTATCATCCAGGATGTTATAGTTACTTGAAAGGTTTATGGTACGGGATAGGCCGCCTACAAGGTATGGCCGCACATTACCTGTACGCTTGCTCGAGAACTTAAGCAGCAACGGGAAATGTATATAGGTTGATTTTACCTGGCGCTCGGCATCAAAGGCATTGTCAAATCCGGGGAAAGTAAGATTACGCTGCGTGTAGTAAAGCCCGGGCTCAAACCTTAAGTCAACATATTCGAAAATACGGAGATTGCCTACAAGCCCAACGTTAAAACCTGTTGTGCCTTTTTCTATAATATCAACCTCCTGCGGATTAATATAGTCAAACTTAAAGCCATAGCTGTTGAAGCCCAAAAAATAGCCCCAGTGTACCCGCTGCTTGTCAAAATTTTCAAGGTTGATGATCGGGTCCCTGCCAAATACATTAGTGCCGAACTGTGCATGGCTGCACAGGCTTGTAAGTAGAGCTATTACTGCAAGGAATTTCTTCATAGTATTATTTTGAAGCCGAATAAATTGTTGCCACACCCATAGTTTGCGGCGCGTGCTTAACATCTATAAACCCAACTTGGCGCAAAATATTGTTTAACTTTTCACCATATGGGAAAACAGATGCCGATTCGCTTAGGTATGCGTAAGCCGACCTGTCTTTAGAAAACAGTCGGCCAATAGCCGGGAGTATGAATTTTGTGTAAAATGCGTACCCTTGTTTGAATGGAAATTTTGTAGGTACAGACGTTTCCAGTATTACAAAGATGCCGCCGGGTTTTAATACACGCAGTATTTCTGCAAGGCCTTTTTCAAGCGTTTCAAAGTTGCGGACGCCGAAAGCAACGGTTATGGCATCAAAGCGGTTGTCTTCAAATGGCAGGTTCTCGCTGTCGCCCTGAACCATTTGTATTTTATTTGAAAGGTTTCTTTCAGCGATTTTATTGCGGCCAACTTCAAGCATGCCTGCGCTAAGGTCGAGCCCTATTATTTCGGTTGCCCCTGTTTGCGACATCAATATGGCAAGGTCGCCCGTTCCGGTAGCAATGTCAAGTACACTTTGCGGGTTTTTAGCCGAAACCATAGCCAGCACCTTTTTGCGCCATTTTACATCAATACCGAAGGAAATCACGCGGTTGAGCCCGTCGTAATTGCCGGAAATGGTGTCAAACATTTGCGCTACCTGCTCTTTCTTGCCCAGGCCGCTGTCTTTATATGGAGTAACTTGTTGAGGCATTGTTGCTATTTACGGCGTAAAGATAGTAGAAGTTTTATTAAAAAGGGATTTAGTTGATTATAACAAAAACCTAAATCAATCTGTAATAGGTTCCCAGTCGCCTTTCTTAAAAAATACATTATTAAATTTTTCTGAATGTAAGACCATATAAAGATCCCATGTTCGCCTGTAAATTGTAGGGTAATCGGCCACTATATGATGCGTGGGCCGGCTCATTTTAATGGCAATCCTCGCAGAACCGTAACCATAATCCCTGATTTCAGCTATGCCTTTGTGTACTTTGAGAATCTTATTGCCGTCAGTATGATAAAAGTATACAGAATCATTTTTCTTAATCTCAAACCTGAAGCTGTTGTATTGCCAGTCGGCTTGTTTACCGGGATAAAAAGCCCTGTCGATAACATAGGTGCCGTAAAAATCACTACCGTCAAGTTTCTTTTTCGAAAAGATAAACCCTACTACAGATGCAGCTATTACCAAAGTGAATATACCAATGACTATGGCCAGTATTGCTTTGCCAAAAATTGGTTTTCGTGTTACTGCGAGTAATATTAGTAATACAACAATTGTAGGGAAAATTATGAATATCATTCCGAGGCTGAAACCAAAACCCATACTATTATTTGTTTATCCAAGTTTCAAAAGTAAACTCAAGCTTATGCTTTTCATCTTTAGGATGGTGAACCCTTTCAGTCAATTTCCATTTGCTTAAATCAATTTCAGGAAAAAAAGCATCAGCGTCAGGGGTTATGCCGTGTACGCGTGTGAGTTCAATTTTGTCAGCCCTGTCAATCGCCTGCTTGTATATCTCACCACCGCCAATTATAAAAACTTCTTCGGCTTGTGGGCAGGCGACAATGGCTTCGTCAAGGCTGTTTACAATGATGCAGCCTTCAGCCTTATAATTTTCCTGACGTGTAATGATTACATGCGTACGGTTCGGCAGCATCCCCGGCAGGCTCTCAAACGTCTTGCGGCCCATAATTATATAGTGGCCTGATGTAAGCTTCTTAAAACGCTTAAAATCGTCAGGCAGGTGCCAAAGCATCTTATTGTCTTTGCCCAGGGCACTGTTTTCCGCAACTGCAGCTATAAGAGTAAGGGTCATAAGCAGGAATTAAACAGCAACCACTCCCTTAATATGCGGGTGCGGGTCGTAATCTACAAGTGTGAAATCTTCAAATTTAAAACTGAAAATATCTTTCACATCTGGGTTTAGTATCATTTTAGGTAATGGCCTTGGTTCGCGGCTTAGCTGTAGTTCAAGCTGTTCCATGTGATTGTTATAGATGTGTGCATCGCCAAAAGTGTGGATGAAATCGCCCGGCTGGTAACCGCAAACCTGCGCAATCATCATTGTCAGCAACGCATACGAGGCCATATTGAAAGGCACACCTAAAAATATATCTGCACTCCGCTGATACAACTGACATGACAACTTACCTTCAGCGACGTAGAATTGAAAAAACGCATGGCAGGGCGGGAGGGCCACTTTGCCTTCAGCTACGTTCTCAGCGAAAGATTTTGAAGTGTCAGGCAGCACACTCGGGTTCCATGCCGAGATAAGCATGCGTCGGCTGTTGGGGTTGGTCTTCAGTATCTCGATAAGTTCGGCAATCTGGTCGATTTCTTTATTGTCCCAATTACGCCATTGGCGGCCATACACAGGGCCCAGGTCTCCGTTTTCATCAGCCCACTCATCCCAAATGCGAACGCCGTTTTCGTTGAGGTATTTTATATTGGTGTCTCCGTTTAAAAACCAAAGCAATTCGTAAATAATTGATTTAAGATGCAGCTTTTTTGTGGTTACCATCGGGAAACCTTCGTTCAGGTCAAAATGCATCTGGTAACCAAAAACGCTTTTTGTGCCGGTACCAGTACGGTCGCCTTTTTGCACACCGTTTTCCATTACGTGCTTTACAAGGTCATGGTATTGCTTCATTTCGTTGTTGATTTTGTTTATTCGATATTCGTTAATTTGGAGAAAGGCCAAATCATAACCTGAATGCAAAATACGTAAAATGAAAATTCCCGTGACGGAAGCTCACGGGAATTTTTTAAATTTTTATTAACGGTTAAATAGCTCATCAACTGACCAAATAACCAAATCACCAGCTTACCTAAATCAACTCTCCCTTTTAGAAATTTCATCGCGAATCTTGGCGGCTTTCTCGTAATCCTCATTCTGCACCGCACCTTCAAGCATTTCATGCAGTTCCTGGAGGCTGTATTGTGTATAACCTTCACCCGAAACTGTACTGCTGCTGCCGAATGTTTCAGGCTCTGTAAGCACTTCGTCAGGATGATGCTCTCCTTCTGTTTCCGGGCTTATTTTGAGGTAGATACCTGCTTTGTCAAGTATGTTTTTGTAGGTGAAAATCGGCGCATTGAAACGAAGTGCAAGTGCAATAGCATCGCTTGTCCTGGCATCAATTATTTCTTCAATACGGTCACGTTCGCAAATTATGCTCGAGAAGAAAACCCCGTCAACCAGTTTGTGAATAATCACCTGCTTTACTACGATATCAAACCTGTCGGCAAAATTCTTGAAAAGGTCATGAGTAAGGGGCCTTGGCGGCTTTATCTCTTTTTCAAGGGCAATGGCAATAGACTGGGCTTCAAAAGCGCCAATAACTATTGGTAGTTTGCGTTCGCCATCAACCTCGTTAAGTATCAGGGCATAGGCTCCGTTTTGGGTCTGGCTGTATGAGATGCCTTTTATAGTAAGTTTTACTAAGCTCATAAAATGTTAGTGCAAAAAATAAGGGCTATCCAAACAAAGATAAAACTATCGTCATCCGGATAGCCCGAAAGTGGGCACAATTTATAATAAAATTATGAGTTTTGTGCCTTGAAGGCTTTAATTTTTTCTGTCAGTTTCGGCAGTATTTCAAAAGCATCACCTACAATACCGTAGTCAGCAACTTTAAAGAAAGGTGCATCAGCATCAGCGTTGATTACCACTTTAACTTTAGATGAATTGATACCCGCGATGTGCTGTATCGCCCCTGAAATACCCACAGCTACATACAAGTTTGATGCTACAGGCTTACCTGTCTGGCCAACGTGCTCGCTGTGAGGCCTCCAGCCAAGGTCGCTCACCGGCTTAGAGCAGGCTGTTGCAGCACCAAAAGCAGCAGCAAGGTCTTCAATAAGGTGCCAGTTTTCAGGGCCTTTCAGTCCGCGGCCACCCGATACTACAACGTCAGCATCAGCGATAGTAACTTTACCCGTAACTTTTTCAGACGACTCAACTTTTACTGAGAAGTCGGCATCATTTAATGTTGGATTAAACTCTTCTACAGTAGCAGCGCCGTTAGATTCTACAAGTCCGAATGAGTTTTTACCGATTGCGATAACCTTTACATCAGTATTTATTTCAGTGATGTTGAAAGCTTTATTTGAAAATGCATTTCTCTTAACCTGGAAAGGCGAAAGGCTTATTGGCGCAGCCACCACGTTTGAAGCATAACCAGCCTCAAGGCCTACAGCTACAAGCGGAGCAAGGTATAGGCTATCAGTAGTTGATGAAAGTACAACAATTTTAGCCCCTTCTTTTTGCGCAGCCTGCTTTATAGCATCAGCATAAGCCTTTGCATTAAATGTAGCAAGCTTATCATTTTTCACGTTAAGCACTTTATCAACGCCATATTGGCCAAGTGCCGAAACATCATTGGCGTTAATTGTTACTGCGGTAACAGTAGTACCGGTTTCGCCGGCTATTTTTTTAGCGTAAGAAGCAAGCTCAAACGCCGTCTTTTTAAATTTTCCTTCAGCTTGTTCAGCGTATATTAAGATTGACATGTTTTTAATTTTTTAATTTGAAAATGTATCAATGTATCAATTGGCTTCTTGCGCGGAATTGCTACATTGAAAAATTAATTCATCGTTTCATTAAATTACTTTCGCTTCGTTGTGCAGCAGGTTTACAAGTTCATCAAGGTTGTCTGGGCTTATCATCTTCACAGCTGACTTTGGTGCAGGTTTTTCAAATTTAACTGCTTTTGTCTTGCTGTCGGCTCCGGTTGGCTCAAGTACAGTAAGGGCTTTTTGGCGTGCCATCATAATACCACGCATGTTTGGTATCCTCAGGTCTTTTTCTTCCACAAGGCCTTTTTGTCCGCCTACAACTAGTGGCAATTTAGCGCTTAATGTTTCCTTACCACCGTCAATTTCGCGAACGGCTTTCGCCTCGGTACCGTTTACTTCAAGCTTAAGGCAAGAATTTACAAAATCAAAGTTAAGCATTGCTGCAAGCATTCCAGGAACCATTCCGCCGTTATAGTCAAGAGATTCTTTACCGGCAATTACAAGGTCATAACCTCCATTCTTTACCACTTCAGCAAGCTGTTTAGCCACAAAGAAACCATCGGTAGGGTTTGCGTTCACACGTATAGCCTCGTCAGCGCCTATGGCAAGGGCTTTCCTTAACGTTGCTTCAGCATCAGTACCGCCAACGTTTACCACTGTAACACTCGCGCCCTGTTGCTCTTTAAATATGATTGCCCTTGTAAGGCCAAACTCGTCATTCGGGTTTATTACAAACTGTACGCCGTTGGTGTCAAACTCAGCGTCGCCGTTGGTGAAGTTGATTTTTGCAGTAGTATCAGGCACGTGGCTGATGCAGACTAATATTTTCATTTTATTGAATTTATTAAATTATAAATGCTATATTTTGGGCAACGAAATTACTTAATATTATCGAAATAAACAATTATGCATGCATAATATTTTGATGCTAAGCATCCTACTATTTCGTTTTCGAAAGAAATTACAGCAAATGCTGCGTCGCGGCTTATTTTATGTGCTGATTATTGATTCAGGTATTTATCTATCTCTGCCTGTAATTTTTTACCGGGACGTGGAGCATTATTGTTTACAAGGATACCGTTTTTATCAAAAATTACATAATTGGGTATAGATGATCCTTTTATGGTTTTTGCGAGCTCCGTTTTTTTAATCTGAAAAGACATATAGCTGTAAGGTTCTTCGGCAATGCCTTCTTTTTCAGCGGCTTCTTTCCATTTTTCCTGATCAATATCCATTGATATGAACACAAATGCAATATCTGAATTTTTGTATTTTTTCATTAGAGATTTCATTGCCGGCATTTCTTTACGGCAGGGTTTGCACCAGCTGGCCCAATAATCTATTACTATAACTTTACCCTTGTTTTGGGCTATAATCTCGTCAATAGATGTTTTGGTTGCGTATTGTTGTTGAGGCAGTTGTAGTAACACTGCGAAAAGGAGTACTGCGAGATATTTCATCATGCTTATTAAGTTGTTTAGAATTCTATAATCATATCATAATTGCTTTCTTGCCTTACCCAAATATTGCGTTCATCAAATCTTTGATAAGGAAACAAAATATAAGATTTCACTGATTCAATACGTATTATTTTTAATGCAGGTACAGCGCTTATAGCACCATATCTCGATTGAATATATTTTATTTTATATGATTCTTCAGGGAGTAATTCAAATGCGATAAAAATGCCATTTTTAGGCATCGAAATGTTGTAATCAGAAATGTCTGCTTCAACATATCTTTTATTGTCTGTCCGCTTCAGTAAAATGCCGTCCGGTATAAGTTGTTTTCCCGGAAAACCTGTCAGTGAATCCACTAAATATAAATTAGCTTTAAAAGGTAAATATTTCAAACCCTTTACTCCTCCGAAGTTAACAGTATTATACTTTAATTTTTTTATTATTTTATTTTCAGTTTTGGTGCCAGGAATAAAATTAACTACAATGTAATTAAATCCGAAATTTTCCAAAGTAGGTTCTCTCACAATTTTAATCTTTCCCGAAACAGTAGTAACATCTAATAAATAAGCCTTTTCATTTAGAATTATTTGATTATGTGTAGGGAACTTAATTATTTTGTCTTCAAAATTAAGATGCCTTATTTCTAACTTTTTAATATCCTTTATCTCAGTTTCTTTTAAAACGAATTTCCCAACGCTATCGGAGATGAGTTGTATCTCAGAATTTTTGAAATAGACTTTTATGATAGCATCCGGTACAGGAACTGAATCTTTATCGGCAATTTGAAAGATTCTTTCTGATGTTTGTGAAAAACAATCAAATGATAATAATGATAAAATGCATAGAGTAAATATTACTCCATGCATTTGTATATTACATCCTTTTGTACTGGCTAACATCCAGCCCACATAGTAAATCTACGTAATTTTATACCAAGAAATGTCCTTGCGCAGTTCCATTCACAACTTTCTGATACAGCTTCACCACCAGAATAAAGATATTGGTGATTTCCAGTTCGATAGCAATCTCTATAACCCATAATTTGATTTGCCGGTGGGTCAAAACTTGGATCTTCGATAACTTTTATAAAGTTAAATCTATCAGTAACCTCATATTCGGGAAGTTCGTTAATTCTATCAGTAATAATTCTTTCGTTTGTTGAAAGATCTACGATTGTTAGCACATTATTAACGCGATCAACATCTGCAAAGTAAACTAGTTTTCTAGTAGTTTTATCTACGAAATTGTATCCCCGAGCAACAGTCTCATTGCCAACAAAAACTTCTGTTACGGTATAAAACCTTCCTTCGGCGGTTCTATTGTGTGAAGACAAATTAATATCCACAGATTTTCCTAGTCTAAAATCACCAGAATAAAATGTTTTTAAGAAAGCATCATCGTTATTCTGAGTCTCTGAGAAATTAATAGATTCGCTGTCTTCTGAACAACTGGTTAAAAAACTTGCACTGAATAATAGTGCGATTAAAAGCAGGTAAGGAACTTTTTTCATTTTTTAAAAATTGAAGTTAGTAAAATATTTTTATCAGCTGATTTTGTAAAATTATTATAAAGCAGTATTTGTAATTACGCATTAATGTTAATTAAATGTTAATTTTTTAAGCATTTACGTACATTAATAGACATAGATATCGAAATGAAATATTTTTCTAAGATAACACTTATAATAACTTAAATAATTATTTTTGCCATTCAATTAAATCAGGAAACACACTATGAGGACCATACAATTCAGGGAAGCGATTTGCGAAGCGATGAGCGAAGAGATGCGCCGTGACGAAACGATATACTTAATGGGCGAGGAGGTTGCCGAATATAACGGAGCTTATAAAGCCTCTAAAGGAATGCTTGATGAATTTGGTCCGAAGCGGGTTATAGATACACCTATTGCCGAGCTTGGTTTTGCAGGTATCGCGGTAGGCAGCGCCATGAATGGCAACAGGCCAATTGTGGAATTTATGACCTTCAACTTCTCTCTTGTAGGTATTGACCAGATAATCAACAACGCTGCTAAAATGCGCCAGATGTCGGCAGGGCAGTTCAGTATGCCGATGGTATTCCGCGGGCCTACAGCTTCAGCAGGGCAGCTTGCTGCAACGCACTCTCAGGCTTTTGAAAACTGGTATGCCAACACGCCGGGGCTTAAGGTAGTTGTACCATCAAACCCTTACGATGCAAAAGGATTATTGAAGTCGGCAATCCGTGATAATGACCCGGTAATCTTCATGGAATCGGAGCAGATGTATGGCGACAAAGGCGAAGTGCCTGATGGAGAATACACTATTCCGCTTGGCGTGGCTGATGTGAAGCGTGAAGGTAAAGATGTGACAATCGTATCTTTCGGTAAAATCATCAAAGAAGCTTTCATTGCTGCTGACGAGCTTGAAAAAGACGGAATCAGCTGCGAAATCATCGACCTGCGTACCGTTCGCCCTATGGATCATAACACCATTCTTGAATCGGTTAAAAAAACCAACAGGCTGGTAGTTCTTGAAGAGGCTTGGCCGTTTGCCAGCGTTGCTTCAGAGATAACATACATTGTTCAGGAGCGTGCGTTTGATTACCTTGATGCATCTATCCAGAGGATAACAACAGCTGATACGCCAGCCCCATATTCGCCTAACCTTTTGAAGGAATGGCTTCCTAACGCTGGTGATGTTGTTAAGGCTGTCAAAAAAGTTATGTACAAGTAATAAAATATAATCTATATTTGAAACTTCATCAGGCATCCCGCCCGGTGAAGTTTTTTATTTCTGCATGAAAAAGATTTTTATTGTTGCCTGCCTTTTGCTGCTTACTGTAAGCGCTGCTTTTGCGCAGACCAAAGTGAGCGGTATTGTGCTTGATGATACTGCCACCCCGGTACCTTATGCCAACGTTTATTTTAAAGGGACAACTGAAGGGGTTATTACTGACGAGAACGGAAAGTTTTACCTTGAGTCAAAAGAAAGCCGCAGTACACTAGTGGTAAATTTTGTAGGTTATCCGGTAAAGGAAGTACCGTTGGAAAAGTCTGTAAACTATGACCTGAAAATATCTCTTGGAGCCGGCCAAATGCTTAAAGAAGTACAGGTTTATGGCGGTAAAACGTCCAAGAAAAATAATCCTGCAATAGATATTCTGCGAAAGATATGGGAACGCCGCCGCAAAAATGGCTTGTACATGTTTGACCAGTACCAGTATGAAAAATACGAGAAAGTAGAATTTGATATGAACAGCATTGACAGTACCATGATGCAGAGCAAGCTGTTTAAGGGTATGGAGTTTATTTTCAAATACGTTGATACATCAAACGTTACGGGTAAAACTTACCTGCCAATCTTCATCAATGAAAGTCTTGGAGAAGTGTACGGCGATAATACTACTAACAGCAAAAAGGAGATAACCAAAGCCAATAAAAATTCAGGCTTTAGCAACAACCAGCAGATAATTGCATTTATAAAAGACCTTTACGCTGATTACGATATCTACGACAATTACTTAAAGCTTTTTGATAAAGATTTTGTGAGTCCGCTGTCACGCACAGGTATTAATGTATATAATTATGTACTGGCCGATAGCAGCTATATCGATAATAAATGGTGCTACAACATAGTTTTCTACCCCAGGCGGAAGAATGAACTTACTTTCAAAGGTAGCTTCTGGGTGAATGATACTACTTATGCAATCAAGAAAATCGATATGTCGGTTAGCAGAAACGCCAACATCAACTGGGTGAAAGATATCTACATAGAGCAGGAATTTGAGGTGCTGAACGATTCGGTCTTTCTTCTGACACGTGATCACATGATGACTGATTTTGCCCTGAACAAACGGGAAAAATCAAAAGGAGTATATGGCAAGCGTACTACCCTGGCACGTAATCACCAGTTCAACATACAAAAACCCCAGGATTTTTATCGGCAGGATGTAAACCGCAATGACGAAGCTATTTATCAAAAAGGCGATGAGTATTGGGCACAAAACCGGTTTGAAAAGCTAAACAAAGATGAGGCCGGTATTTATAAGATGCTCGACACGCTTAAGACCGTTCCGCGCTTCAGGCGATATTATGATATTGTGGCTACGTTAGGCAGCGGCTACTACCAGATTGGCGATTTTGACTATGGGCCAATATTCTCAACGGTCGGGTACAATGATGTAGAAGGCCTCAGGCTGCGTACCGGCGGGCGGACATATTTCAGCCAGAACGACCCTTGGCGAATTGAGGGCTACACTGCTTACGGATTTAAAGACAATCGCTTTAAATACGGTATCAGCGGTAAATGGATGGTGAATGAGAAAAACCGCATTATCCTGGCTGTGGGTAACAGGCGCGATGTAGAGCAGATAGGGGTGAGCCTCACAGCAACTAATGATGTCTTAGGGCGAAGCTTTGCATCTTCTGCCATATTTGCCAGCGGAGACAACAGCAAGCTTACAGATATTAATTTTACGACATTTTCAGCTGAGATTGAGCCGGTGAAACATCTTGTATTCCGTACAAGCTTTTCATACAGGACATTGAAGTCAGCATCGCCAAATACCTTCAGCCTTGATTATTATCTAGATCCCAATGACCATTCAAAAGGTACAAATGGCTTTACAAGGCAGTATGAATATGGATTCCTGATTGATTATACGCCTTTCCGGAGGACAATTGGCTATGGTGTTGAACGAAGCGATGTAGATTACAATTATGCCCGCATATTCCTTAATTTCACCCAGGGGATTAAAGGTATTCTTGAGAGTGATTTTGAATATCAGAAACTGCAGTTTTACTACAAGCAGCCGGTGTTGGTGGGTGGCTTCGGCCGACTATTCACTACACTAGAAGCCGGTAAGATTTTTGGCGATGTGCCGCTTGGGCTTATGGGTATTGTGCCGGGCAACCAGTCGTATTTCATCATTGAAAATACCTACAACCTCATGGACTACTATGAATTTGTGGCAGATGAATATGTTTCTCTGCATTTTGAGCACAACTTCAACGGCAGGCTATTCTCAAGGATTCCGGGACTTCGCGACCTTAACCTCCGTGAGATTGTAGGTATAAAAGGCGTATACGGAACTGTAAGTGAAGGTAATATAAGGCTTAATGCTTCAAATATTGTGTACCGCGCACCTGAAGATGTGTATTGGGAATACCATGCCGGTATCGGTAATATATTCAAGGTATTCCGCATAGATTTTGCATGGCGTGGCAGCTATCTTGACCTGCCGGGAGCCAACAGGTTTGCGGTGAAAGGGGTTTTCGGCTTCCACTTCTAAAATAATCTTTGCTTAAGTAATGGAAGAGCATGTGCAAATACTTGTTGAGGCAGACGAGCGATTTGCACAAATTGTAGCTGAATACGGTATGCCCTCTTTTCCGTCCCGGCCTGAAGGTTTTGAGAGTATGGTGCGTACAATACTGGAGCAGCAGGTTTCACTTAATTCAGCCCGCGCCGTATATTACAAGCTGAAAGAAGCGGCGTTGGAGCTAACTGCCGAAAACATACTACAGCTTTCTGACGAAGTAATACGCGCCTGCGGAATCACGAGGCAAAAGACTATTTATATAAAGGCTCTTGCTCAGGCAATTGTTCATGGTGATGTCGGTTTTGAAAGATATAAAACCATGCATCCTGATGATGTTCGCCAGGAACTGATTAAGGTCAAAGGCATTGGCAACTGGACGATAGATGTGTACCTGATGTTTAGCCTTCGCTCTCCGGATATATTGCCTTTGGGAGATATCGGTATACTGGCATCCATTAAAGATTTATGGGGATTAACAACGATGGCCGATATTCTTGAGCTTACCAAAACATGGTCTCCCTACCGAACAGCCGCTGCATTTTTACTATGGCATTACTACCTTGAAAAGCGTGGGCGAAAATTCCCGCATTAAATAATTGTAAATCTATCGTTTTCGCTTGTGTTTTAACGGGTTTTAACTTGCAGGAGAATTATTTTGGCTTACTTTTGCACCCGCAATTTTATTGAAATAAAGTAAAAAAATACAATGACGAAAGCAAAATTACAATCTTTCGATGTTCTTATCGAAATACCGAAGGGAAGCAGGAACAAATATGAATATGATTTCAGGCTGAAGAAAATCCGTTATGACAGGATGCTTTTCTCAAGCATGATGTACCCTGCAGATTACGGTTTTATACCTGAAACACTGGCGCTTGACGGTGACCCGCTTGATGTTCTTGTGCTTGTAACTGAGCCTACTTTCCCGGGTTGTGTAATGGAGGTTAAGCCAATAGGCGTTTTCCACATGGCAGATGAAAAAGGCCCGGATGAGAAAATTGTATGTGTGCCGGTAAGCGACCCTGTTTGGAACAAGCTTCAGGACCTAAGCGATATGAACCCGCACCTTTTGAAGGAAATTGAGCACTTTTTCCAGGTATACAAAGACCTTGAGCAAAAGAAAGTTGATGTTGAAGGATGGGGAGACGTGAATGAAGCCCATGCCATTATTGACGAATGTATTGCACGTTTCGCTTCAATGGAAAACAAGCCTGCTGGGCTTTTTAGCATAAGCTAAGAATACTTCATAATAAAATAAGTAAAAAGCAATATTCTGTAGAGAGTATTGCTTTTTTTGTTTATCTTGGTGTCGTTATATACAAATATTTTAACAACCAAACCAAAAAACTATTTATTCTATGGATTCAATTATGATTTATGTACCTGCTGCCATGGCGCTGCTGGGGCTGCTGTTTATGGCCGCAAAGCGCTCATGGGTGTTAAAGCAGGATGCAGGGGATGGCAAGATGAAAGAAATCTCAGATTACATCTATGAAGGGGCGCTGGCTTTCCTGAAGGCAGAATACAGGCTCCTTGCTATCTTTGTAGTAGTGGCGAGTATTGCCCTGGCAGCCATTGCTTACATTGTGCCGACAACTGATATGCTTATTATTGTGGCATTCATTTTCGGGGCGATATTCTCTGCGCTGGCAGGTAATATGGGCATGAAAATAGCCACCAAAACAAACGTAAGGACAACTCAGGCAGCGCGCAGCAGCCTTCCGCAGGCACTTAAGGTATCTTTTGGCGGAGGTACCGTAATGGGTCTTGGTGTTGCAGGCCTTGCAGTACTTGGGCTTACAGCATTCTTTATATTTTTCTTCCATTATTTCATGGGTGGTGTCTGGACGAACACCATGGATATGACCATAGTTCTTGAAACCCTTGCGGGCTTTTCGCTTGGCGCTGAGTCTATTGCGCTTTTTGCCCGTGTAGGTGGCGGTATCTATACAAAGGCAGCTGACGTTGGCGCTGACCTTGTAGGTAAAGTAGAAGCAGGAATCCCTGAAGATGACCCGCGTAACCCGGCTACAATTGCTGATAACGTAGGCGATAACGTAGGTGATGTAGCAGGTATGGGAGCCGACCTTTTCGGCTCATATGTAGCAACGGTGCTTGCGGCGATGGTGCTTGGTAACTACGTAATTAAAGACATGGGCGGAAGCATTAATGATGCATTCGGCGGTATCGGCCCTATATTATTGCCTATGGCTATTGCAGGTTTCGGTATTTTGTTCTCGATAATCGGTACAATGCTGGTTCGCATTAAAGATAATAACGCCAAAGAAGCCCAGGTACAGGGCGCGCTAAACATAGGTAACTGGGTGTCTATCATACTGGTAGCCGTTTCATGTTTTTTCCTGGTTGACTACATGCTGCCTGACGTAATGCAAATGACATTCTATGGCGAAGGCACTATGGAAATTTCATCAATGAGGGTATTCTACGCAACGCTTGTTGGCCTTGTTGTTGGCGGCGTTATCTCTTCAGTAACAGAATATTACACTGGCTTGGGTAAAAAGCCGATCCTCGCTATCGTACAAAAATCAAGCACAGGCGCCGGTACCAACATTATTGCAGGGCTTGCAACGGGCATGGTTTCAACGTTCCCTACGATATTGCTTTTTGCAGGTGCAATATGGGCATCTTACGCATTTGCAGGATTTTACGGTGTTGCGCTTGCAGCTTCGGCCATGATGGCAACTACGGCAATGCAGCTGGCCATCGATGCTTTCGGACCAATTTCAGATAACGCGGGTGGTATCGCAGAAATGAGCGAACTACCTAAAGAAGTGCGTACCCGTACCGACATTTTAGACTCGGTGGGTAACACCACAGCGGCTACAGGTAAAGGCTTTGCCATTGCTTCGGCTGCACTTACATCGCTGGCACTTTTCGCGGCATACGTAACGTTTACGGGCATTGACGGTATAAACATCTTCAAGGCTCCGGTACTGGCAATGCTATTTATAGGCGGTATGGTGCCGGTAGTATTTTCGGCATTGGCAATGAATTCGGTAGGTAAAGCGGCGATGGATATGGTGTATGAAGTGCGCCGCCAGTTCCGAGAAATTCCGGGAATTATGGAAGGTACAGGCAAGCCGCAGTATGGCAAATGTGTTGAAATTTCAACCAAAGCCGCACTTCGTGAAATGATGCTGCCTGGAATACTTACAATCGGCTTCCCAATCGCAATCGTATTGATAGGAATGCTTATTTATCCTGAAGACTATCAGCTTGTTGCAGAGATGCTTGGGGGCTATATGGCAGGTGTAACGGTATCGGGTGTGCTTTGGGCTGTGTTCCAGAATAACGCCGGTGGTGCATGGGACAACGCTAAAAAATCGTTCGAGGCAGGTGTAATGATTAATGGCGAGATGACATACAAGGGCTCAGACGCGCATAAAGCCGCTGTAACAGGCGATACGGTGGGTGACCCGTTCAAAGACACCTCAGGCCCGTCAATGAACATCCTGATTAAGCTAACATGCCTTATCGGGCTTGTAATCGCACCAATATTGGGCGGACACAGTGCTGAAACAACGGCAACAGGCGTTAGTTCAGTTCAGACGGTTGTAGTTGATGAAGAGGGTAAACCTGTAGTAACAGCTCAGGAATCAAGCCGTGAGGTTACAATTGACAAGCAAACGATGGCTGACGGAAAGGTGAGGGCTACAGTGCATATCGTATCTGTATCTAACGATGACGAGGTGACTCATGATGAAAAAGTTTTTGAAGGCACCGAAGCTGAAGTGAACTCGCAAATAGATGCGTTCAGGAAAGAGAAGTAGTTAACATTTATTTTAGTAAGAATAAAAATGCCTTTCATGTAAGTGAAAGGCATTTTATTTTGTTGTATGCTGAGGAAATGTGAGTGCAGTATTTAAGAAACCATTAACATAGCCGTATTTCAAAATTTTTTCTTAGTTAAGTTTACAGGTGAGTAAGTCAACTTTCAAACTAAAAGAGTCCGTTCACCTGCGCATTAATTCTGTTGATGATGTCGCCCAGATCTTCCGGGTTATCCACGAAGTTGATATTATCTACATCAATGATCAGCAGCTTGCCTTTGTCATAACTGTGAATCCACGCTTCGTAGCGCTCGTTCAGTCGGCTCAGGTAATCAATTGAAATAGAATTTTCATAATCTCGGCCGCGTTTGTGAATCTGTTTTACAAGATTTGGGATAGAACTGCGGAGATAAATAAGCAAATCAGGAGGTGCTACCAGCTTTTCCATCAGCTCAAAAAGCGATTTGTAATTATTATAGTCGCGGTTGGTCATCAGGCCCATGGCATGGAGGTTAGGCGCAAATATGTGCGAATCTTCATAAATCGTCCGGTCCTGGATTATGTTTTTACCGCTTTCGCGAATCTGCAAAATCTGGCTGAAACGGCTGTTCAAAAAGTATATCTGCAGGTTGAAAGACCAACGCTCCATCTGGTGGTAAAAATCATCGAGATACGGGTTGTCCACCACGTCTTCATAGTGAGGTTCCCATTTAAAATGTTTGGCCAAAAGCCCTGTGAGAGTGGTCTTTCCGGCGCCAATGTTTCCGGCTACAGCTATATGCATTATCTGGGTAAAGTTATTTTATAGTTCGTGATTTGAGTGCCTGTAAAAATAGATAAAATCTCGCCGGAATATTGGAAACTCTCAAAAGTTTTTTCAGCAATGGCAATCGGCGTGTGCTTTTGGGTCTCCATGTCGTAAAGGCTTAAAGTGTCGCCTTTTCGTAGCATGGCGTACCTGTTTGAAACTATGGTTACCGCATCATTTTCAGGAACATTCCCCAAAAAATCAATCTTCCCGAAAAGGTTTGCCCTGAAGCATTTGCCCGTAACATCTATCCACCAGAAATAATTGTAATCGCTTTGGTAATGTTTAATAGTGTCGCGGAACGGTGGCGTTATTGCCCTGAAGGTATTCTGTACAAAATCAAACAATCCAAGCTGCAGCGTATTGATGTCGTACACCCAAAGCCTGTTCTGGCTGGCAAGGCCTACGGCATCGGCAACAATAGGATTCATGGTTTCATTGGGCTTGCCAAGGTCATTAAAATTGATGCGGCGTGTCTCGTTTGCCTGGTTATCAAGCAAGACCACAGTATTGAACCGCTTGTAAAACAGTACTACTTGTAACGGGTTCTGAAGGTCAACGCGGGTTATGGCGCCCAACTGCAGGTTCTTATACTTTTGTAAGGAATTTTCCGTTAACTTCCTGTATTCATTATCGGCAATGCTGTAGCGTGCCCCGAAAGCGTCTGTGCCCAAAAACTGCTGCGGCCCTGCATCAAACTTTGACAGGAATTTTGCGGGAACAGTAAGCTCCTGCGCAAAAACGGCAGCTGTAAAAAGCAGTAAGAAGGCAGCGAGTTTATACATAATGTGTCGCAAAGTACAAAAATAACGTTTTAAAGTATTTTATATTTGAATAACCTTGTAACAAACACATTACTGAATCGTCTTACAATTTAAACTTAAATTGAAATGAAAAAATTATTTCTATATTTTGTGGTGGCAGCATCGTCTGTAGTAACGCTTCACGCCCAGGATTTCCAGGGGATGGCGGTTTATGAATCTAAAACCAGCACCGGCGACTTCAAGATGGACAGCCCGCAGATAACACCTGAAATGCAAAAGATGATTCAGGAGCGTATGAAGAAGGCTTTTGAGAAAACCTTTATCCTGAATTTCGATAAATCAGCATCGCTTTACAAAGAAGAAGAGCGCCTTGATGCACCGGGGCAGGAGAACGGTATGCGCATGATGGCATCGTTCATGGGCGGTGGCGGCATCCACTACAAAAACGTGAAGAACAAAACATTTGCGGTTGAAAAAGAGATTTTCGGTAAAGAATTCCTGATACAGGACACGCTGCCAAAAATCAACTGGAAGATGGAAAATGAGTCGCGCAAAATTGGCAATTATACATGCTATAAAGCCACAGCTACTGTGCCCGCAAATAAATCGGATTTCCGTAATTACAGGATGAAAACTGAAGCCAAGAAAGATGACACCAAAAAAGATGATTCGCCAAAGGCCAATAACATAATGGACCAGGTAGAAATGCCGAAAGACAAGACCATTACAGCATGGTACACTCCTGAAATACCTGTGAACCAGGGGCCTGAAAACTATTGGGGGCTACCAGGCTTAATCCTTGAGGTTACTGACGGCCGCACAACCATCCTGTGCAGTAAAGTGGTGCTGAACCCTAAAGAGAAGACAACTATAAAAGCGCCTACAAAAGGTGAAAAAGTAACCCAGGCAAAATTTGATGAAATTGTGGCAAAGAAAGCCGAAGAAATGAGGGATATGTACCAGTCTCGTGGCGGTGGTATGCAAATACGCATGGGTAATTAATAAGGCAAAAACAAACACATGACCAAAATATTTTCAGGGCTGTTATTTTTCATATCAGCCCTTTGCTTTGCACAAAATGTAAAAGTTGAAGGCACTATAAAAGATTCAACAGGAGTAGCGCTTGAGATGGCTAATATCATGGCGGTAAACAAGGCCACCAATGCCATGGACAGTTATGCCATTACGGATGACAGGGGGCGTTTCCAGCTGTTGCTTAAGGCAAATACCACGTATATACTTAAGGCGAGTTACATTGGCTTTACCGCTTTTGAAGAAGAGCTTCAGCTTAAATTTGAGCCCGTTGTTAAAAACATTACATTAAAGCAGGGTGTAGAGCTTGATGCTGTTGAAATTGTGCACGAAATGCCTGTGACAATTAAAGGTGATACCATTGTGTACAACAGCGACTCTTTCACAAACGGAACTGAGCGCAAACTGGAAGATGTTTTAAAGAAGCTGCCCGGCGTTGAAGTAAATGCCGATGGCGAGGTGCAGGTAGAAGGAAAAAGGGTAACCAAGCTGATGGTAGAAGGGAAAGATTTCTTTGACGGCGATACCAAGCTCGGCGTAAAGAATATTCCTGCCGATGCGCTGAAGAAAATTGAAGTGCTCCGTAATTATAACGAGGTAAGCCAGCTGAAAGGCCTTGAGAATAATGAAGAGAATGTGGCAATGAATATTAAGCTGAAAGACGGCAAGAAGAACTTCTGGTTTGGGGAAATGCTTGCCGGTGCCAGTATTGGCGATGGCGATAGGTACATCGTGAACCCCAAGATATTTTACTATAGTCCGCAGTACAGCCTGAACCTCATTGCCAACTTTAATAACAATGGCGAATTACCGCTAACCATACAGGATTATATTAAATTCTCAGGCGGTTTCCGTAACCTGATGCGTAAGGGAGGAACCAGTTTCAACATCAGCAGCAATGACCTGGGCATTACCGGGCTGCGCAATAACCGTGCAAAGGAAATTGAAGCTAAGTTTGGCGCCGCCAATTTCAGTTATAACCCAAGCCAGGCATGGACATTGAGCGGTTTTGCCATCTTCAACAGTAACAAAACCGATATGGAAACCTTTCGACGCACACAGGTGCTTGACCCTGTTACAGGCGAGCCGCAAACCACGCAGGACGTTGAGGAATATTCAAGACAGCAGAATGATTTCGGCATGTTTAAGCTAAGCTCCAGCTATAAGCCGAATGCCAATGTGCATTTTGATTATGACGCTTTCCTGAAAGTTTCGAAGCAAAGTGAAGACCAAAGCTTATTCCAGACGGTAACGCCGGAAACTTCGCAAAGCCAGGATATTTATGTAGGGAAAGACCAGAATCCGCTATCATTTAACCAGAACATCAATTTCTATTATACTCTTAACGATAAAAATGTTTTTGCAGTGGAAGCGCAGCACCTGTACCAGGATGAAGACCCGCTGTATAATGCCAATCTTGAAGATAACCCATTCCCCGATGCGCCGTTTGCCGACCCGCTGCTGAATCTCGGCCTTGCGCCCGCAGACCGTTATGATATCTCGCAGGACAGGTTTGTGAAGACAAATAAGATAGATGCCAAGGTAGACTATTACTATTCGCTTTCGCCAAGAAGCATTGTCAACCTCACGTTCGGTAATACGTTTTCGAGGCAGGATTTCAACTCAAATATATTCCAGAGGCTTGATGACGGAAGCATTGATAACCTTGATGCTAACAGCAAGAATGATGTTGATTTTACATTCAACGATATTTTTGTTGGGCTGCATTATAAGTTTATTACAGGTAAATTTACGTTCAACCCGGGTGTGAGCCTGCACAAATACAATTCGGCCAACGAACAATTAGGGACTGAAGTAGAGCAAAATTTCTGGCGTGTATTGCCCGATGCTTATGCCCTGTACCAGATAAAAAAATCAGAGCGCCTGCGCTACAACTACAGCATGACGACCGAGTTTACGGATGTAGCAAACTTTACTAACAATGTAATCTTTACCAGTTACCGATCTCTTTTCCGCGGTAACCGCAATCTTGAGAATGCATTATACCAAAACCATACGCTTGATTATTCAAAGTATAATATGTTCAACTTCACCAACATTTACGGGCGAATCACATACACCCGCAGGATGGATGCAGTGAAGAGCCTTGCCGGTTTTAACGGCATCAACCAGATAAGCACAGTGGTAAACTCTAATTTTGCCGATGAAACCATATCAGGAGGGGCAGGGTATGACCGTAGCTTTGAGCGTTATTACAAGGCATCGGTAGGCGTTGTATTGTCATGGAACAAGTTCAACAACTTCCGTTTTGATCCTGCAGCCATAGGCGCACCGCTTACCCTTGAAAATTCAGTACGCCAGGAAAATGAGCAGTTTACGCAATCATACAACGTAGCTTTCTCTACCAATTACAAACAATGGCCAAACATTGAGCTGGGTTATAACCTTAGCATTAATGATTATGCTGATAACGTATTTTACAACCACAGGCCGTTTGCCAGGATGGATTATTTTTTCCTGGAACGATTTACGGTAACGGCAGAGTATGAGTACAACCACTATTACAACGATGCCAAAACAAGCAATAATGAGTTTGACTTTTTAAGCGCCAACATTATGTACAAAACGCCCGGCAGCAAATGGGAGTTTAAAGTAGGAGGCACAAACCTCTTCAATACCACCTCACTTAATGATGACAGCTTTAACCAGTTTTCTACCAGTACATCGCGCTACAGGGTACAGCCAAGGTATGTGCTGCTGAGTGTGAGGTATAGTTTGTAAGTGCAAAAGTTCAGGTTCATATGCTAAAGCGCGATTGTGACACTTAAACCCTGAAAAGGAAAAAGGCTGCCTGTTGGCAGCCTTTTAAATATATTTTTTAGTAATTACAACCCGAAAGCTGCTTTCACTTTATCAACATAATCAAGTTTTTCCCACGTAAACAGTTCAACAGTTACTTCCTTAGTTTCACCATTTGGCGAGCGGAAAGTCTTTGTAACCGTTTCCGGCCTGCGGCCCATGTGTCCGTAAGCAGCAGTCTCACTGTATATCGGGTTACGCAGTTTCAGGCGCTGCTCAATAAAGTAAGGGCGCATGTCAAACAGCTCCTCTACCTTAGTTGCAATTTCACCATCTGTCAGCTCAACTTTAGCAGTACCGTATGTGTTTACATAGATGTTTGTTGGCTTGGCCACACCAATAGCGTAAGACACCTGTACCAGTATCTCATCAGCCAGGCCTGCAGCCACAAGGTTCTTCGCAATGTGGCGTGTAGCATAAGCCGCGCTGCGGTCAACTTTGCTCGGGTCTTTACCGGAGAAAGCGCCACCACCGTGAGCGCCCTTGCCGCCGTAAGTATCTACAATGATTTTCCTGCCTGTAAGGCCTGTATCACCATGCGGCCCGCCGATAACAAACTTACCGGTTGGGTTTATGTGGTATTGGATATCATCATTGAATAAATGAGCATACTGCGGGTGGTTTGCCTTCACGCGAGGAATTAGTATCTCAATAATATCCTTTTTTATTTGCGCCAGCATCGCAGGCTCATCAGCAAAATCATCATGCTGTGTAGAAACCACAATTGCATCAATACGCACAGGGCGGTTATTGTCATCATACTCAAGCGTCACCTGGCTTTTGGCATCTGGGCGGAGGTAAGTTATCTCTTTATTCTCCCTGCGAAGTGCAGCAAGCTCACGAAGTATATTGTGGCTAAGGTTCAGTGCCAGCGGCATATAGTCTTCGGTTTCGTTTGTAGCATAACCAAACATCATACCCTGGTCACCCGCGCCCTGGTCTTCTTTATTCTGGCGGTCTACACCCTGGTTTATATCCTGGCTTTGCTCATGGATGGCGCTAAGCACACCGCAAGAGTTAGCCTCAAACATATATTCGCTTTTTGTATATCCGATTTTTTTGATGACATCACGGGCAATCTGCTGCACATCAAGGTAAATCTTAGACTTAACCTCGCCGGCGAGTATTACCTGCCCGGTTGTAACAAGGGTTTCGCATGCAACTTTAGATTCCGGGTCAAAAGCCAGGAAATTGTCAATCAGCGCGTCTGATATCTGGTCTGCAATCTTATCAGGATGCCCTTCGCTCACTGATTCTGACGTAAATAAATAAGCCATAGTACAATACTAATTTATGCGAAGAAAAGAAATGGATTGCGCGCGCTAAAGGGGAGATGGGTCCTGCTTTAGCATTTTTTTACGAGGTTGCAATCAGTTACAAATCTTTCCTCCGGGGTTTGTGGGAGCAAAGATATATTGAAACTAAATTATAAGCAAACATTTTTATAGATTGAAAAGTAATAGTAAAGTTTTGTTTAATGGCATTATAAAAAATTTTCATTTCGAAACGCTTTTGTTTATTGTAATTATCTAATAATTAGATAATTACATTTCAAAACAGAAGTTAATTCCCTGTTAAAGCTTAAACAGGCTGATTAACAGCTTCTTAAATTTAACATAATTAATTTTAAATATTTTCATTATGAAAAAAATTACCACCCTTATCATGCTATTACTTAGTAGTGTAGCAGGTATGTCTCAAAACAACCTTTCACAAGGTTCGGTTCTTACAACTATTCCTGCTTCAGGCTTAGGCACACAGGAAATATTCAGGTTTAAACCCGGAGTTTTTACACAATTACAGTCGGGCACTACAACATTCGGGTTTGGCGCAAATGACAGGTGGCTTTCGTTGGGCGAACTTGTAACACCACCTTCAGGCCAGCGTTTACACGGGCTGAGAATTCAGGATGAAGGCAAAGCTCTCGTAATGGGTTACAGTTCTGAAGAAACCAACGCTTTCATCCAGTACATTGGGCCAAGAGGGCTTGATATCAGGTATGCAGACAGCTTTACGTCTACCGTATCAAATACTGCTGCAATATTTGCCCCGACCGGAAATACATTTTTCGGCTTTTCAGATCCGGCATTTGTGATTGTTAATCCCGGAGGACCGTTTGATCCCGGAAATGTAGGCACCCGCCCCCCAAGAGCACAGGTAGAAATATTTTCAAGGTTTGAAGTTGGCTTACGGGTGCGCAAAGGAAATAATAATATCCTGGCCGCCAATTTTTTAGCAGGTGATTTCGGTGGGCCTATAGTTGCCACAGCCGCTACTTTTACATCAGACAAGCAATTTAAGCAGGATATAAAAGAAGAAGAATCAGTAATTGAACGTATCAGGTCACTTAAGCCTGTGAGTTATAATTTTGTAAGTGAAAATAAATTCGGATTTACATTCCCTGATGCAATCCAGCATGGTTTTATAGCCCAGGATGTTGAAAAAGTTTTTCCAGAATTAGTTAAAAATCACAATGAAGAAGGTGTTGGTACTTACAAAAGCGTAAATTATACAGGCGTAATTTCGATTCTTACCAAGGGTATACAGGAGCTGTCACTTGAAGTGGAAGACCTTAAAAAACAACTTGCTGAAGCAAGGACTTATGTTGTTACAAAAGATAATTTCTCTAAAAGCGAAATTGAAAAAATCTCTGAAAACGGGTTTTACCTGGGCCAGAATACACCAAATCCTTTCAGTAACAGCACTGAAATCAGCTACACATTCCCTAAAGGCTCAAAGAATGTTATGCTGATGGTATTCAATCTTAACGGTGAAACACTTAAAGAATTCAGGCTGACTGAAGAAAAAGGTTCTGTAACGCTTGATGCGACTCAATTCAGACCGGGATTGTACTTATATAGCCTGATAAATGATAATAGCGAAATCATTACTAAAAAGATGCTGGTGAAATAATTCGTTACAATATCTTTTATATGTTTACATCAAAGCCCCTGCAACAGAGCTGCAGGGGCTTTTTAGTAGTTTCAGGATTTTTCATGGGTTATGTTTTGACCAAAATGGAATCCTTTGTGCTTAATTGGGTGTAATTCGCGGCAAGACTCAATTTGAAAAAAAAGCTGCCCGAAGGCAGCTCTCAAAATTATTCTTCCATGTAGGCCTCAATCGGGGCACACGAACATATCAGATTCCTGTCGCCATAGGCATCGTCTACGCGGCGAACACCCGGCCAGAACTTATTGTCATGAAGGTAATCCAGCGGGAATGCTGCTTTTTCACGTGAATACGGCATCTCCCAGGTATCAGCAGTCAGCATGGCAAGCGTGTGCGGTGCATTTTTGAGCACGTTGTTTTTGTCGTCGGCTGATGCTTCTTCAATCTCTTTGCGAATAGCGATCATCGCATCACAAAAACGGTCAAGCTCTTCCAGGTTTTCACTTTCGGTAGGCTCTACCATCAGCGTGCCTGCAACCGGGAAAGATACGGTAGGGGCGTGGAAACCATAGTCCATAAGCCTCTTGGCAATGTCAGTCACCTCAATGCCATTAGCTTTAAACGGTCGGCATTCCAGTATCATTTCGTGTGCCGCGCGGTTCATTTCGCCGGTGTACAGCGTATCGTAGTGGCCCGCAAGCCTTTCTTTGATGTAGTTAGCATTAATGATAGCATTCTCAGTAGCAGCCAACAGGCCTTCAGCGCCAAGCATAGTGATGTAGCCATATGAAATAAGGCAAACCAATGCAGAGCCCCAAGGCGCTGCCGATATGGCTGTAATAGCATTGTTGCCGCCTGTAGCCACAACCGGATTGGTAGGCAGGAATGGTACCAAATGCTCAGCCACACAAATCGGGCCAACGCCCGGTCCGCCACCGCCGTGAGGTATGGCGAATGTTTTGTGCAGGTTAAGGTGGCAAACGTCTGCGCCAATGGTTGCAGGGTTAGTAAGCCCTACCTGTGCATTCATGTTGGCGCCATCCATATACACCTGTCCGCCATTCTCGTGGATGATCTTAGTTATTTCCATGATCGACGCTTCATACACACCGTGGGTAGACGGATATGTTACCATAATGCACGCCAGGTTATCTTTGTACTGGATAGCCTTAGCGCGAAGGTCTTCCACATCGATATTCCCGTTTTCAGATGTTTTGGTCACAACAACCTGCATACCGGCCATAGTAGCCGTGGCAGGGTTTGTGCCGTGTGCAGATGCCGGGATTAGCGCAATGTTACGGTGATGGTCGCCCCTGCTCTGATGGTAGGCGCGTATCACCATAAGACCCGCATATTCTCCCTGAGCGCCACTGTTCGGCTGAAGGGTTGTACCTGCAAAACCGGTAATCACGTTAAGCTGCTCTTCAAGTTTATTCAGCATTTCCTGGTATCCCTGTGCCTGGTCAAGCGGGGCAAACGGGTGGATGCTGTTCCACTGCGGGTTACTTAGCGGAAGCATTTCCGATGCAGCATTCAGCTTCATGGTGCATGAGCCCAGCGAAATCATAGAGTGGTTCAGCGCTAGGTCTAAGCGCTCCAGCTTTTTGATGTAACGCATAAGCGCCGTCTCGCTATGATATTTATTAAACACATCATGCTTTAAGAAATCGCTGCTTCTTGAAACATTTGATGGTATTGTTACTTCAGTGGTTAGTTCTTTTATCACTTCCGCAGATTTACCGGTCACTTCAGCAAAAACGCTGATAATGTCGTTAAGGTCGGCTATAGAAGTCGTTTCGTTGAAAGAGATTGCAACCGTTTCTGCATCCGGATAGTAGAAGTTGATTTCCATAGCTTCGGCAGCAGCCTTTACTTTGGCAGCATCAGCCTTCACCAAAATCGTATCGAAGAAAGCAGTGTTAGTCTGGTAAACGCCAAGCTTGTTAAGCGCATCGGCAGCAGTTACGGCGCATCGGTGTACTTTATCAGCGATATAGCCAAGGCCTTTTGGGCCGTGATATACGGCATACATGCCTGCCATTACGGCAAGGAGCACTTGTGCTGTACAAATATTTGATGTAGCCTTTTCGCGTTTGATATGCTGCTCGCGCGTTTGAAGGGCCATACGCAGGGCACGATTGCCATTTACATCAACAGTAACACCTATTATGCGGCCCGGCATACTGCGCTTGTATTCTTCTTTTGTAGCGAAATATGCTGCGTGCGGACCTCCGTAACCCATCGGTATCCCGAAGCGCTGGGTAGTACCCACCACAACGTCAGCGCCCATTTCGCCCGGAGGCGTGAGCATCACAAGGCTCAGTATATCTGCAGCTACAGCTGTTTTTATCTCGTTTTGTTTTGCTTTGGTGATAAACCCTGCATAGTCATGCACCTGGCCATGTTTGCCCGGGTATTGCAGCATCGCCCCGAAGAAATCTGACGAAAAATCAAATTCCTCATGGTTGCCAATTACAAGCTCAACCCCAATCGGCGTTGAACGCGTTTGCAGCACCGACAGCGTTTGCGGCAGTATTTCTTCACTAACAAAGAATTTGTTAGCGTTGTTTTTCTTTTGGTCGCGGGTACGCACATCAAACAAAAGAGCCATCGCTTCGGCAGCAGCAGTACCTTCATCAAGCAGTGATGCATTAGCGATTTCCATGCCTGTCAGCTCAATTATTGTGGTCTGGTAGTTCAGCAAAGCCTCAAGGCGGCCCTGTGCAATTTCAGCCTGGTAAGGAGTGTATGCAGTGTACCAGCCCGGGTTTTCAAATATGTTGCGCTGAATGGCTGCAGGTACAACCGTTGCGTGATAGCCCAGCCCTATGTATGAGCGGAACACTTTGTTTTTTGCACCGAGTTTGGTAATATGGTTCAGGTATTCATATTCCGTCATGGCCGGGTCAAGGTTAAGCGGCTCTTTAAGGCGGATATGGTCTGGTAATGTTTCGTATATTAGTTGGTCAACGCTGTCAACCCCAATGGTTTTCAGCATATGTTGAAGGTCATTTTCGCGGGGCCCGATGTGCCTCAAAGCAAAAGCATCTGTTCTCATGTAATAGCGTTGTGTTTTAAGAAGCACAAAATTAATTATTAAATTCAAATTAAAAATGCTTTTTTATAGCGGTTTTTGTGAATTTTTCAACGGATGGTTTTTCCCATTTGCATATTCGTTATTTTTGTTGGATATGCAGGTATTTCAGCAGCTTTTCCGCCTCTATATTTACGGCAGCATTCATGTGGCACTGTCGGTTGTGGCGCTTACTGCAATGACGCTGCATATGTTTGGGCTTCCGGCAGACTGGCCTTTGTTCGGGTTTGCGTTTGGAGGAACTATGTTCAGCTATAATTTCATGAAATACGAGGCTTTTTACAAACGAAAATGGCCGGAAGGGAAATTTACCCAGGTTATAGTCATTCTAAGTACGATTGCGTTAGCGTTTGCCGGACTTTGTTTTTTATACCTGAAAGCAGCTACACAAGTAACCGCCCTTGCATTTCTTCTTTTTACAGCGCTTTATACCGTTCCGTTTTTTCCTAACACTAAAAACCTGCGCAACTGGAGTGGCATTAAAATTTATATTGTGGCCTTGTGTTGGGCAGGTGTAACTACGCTATTGCCATTGATAAATTCCGGAGTTGAGTTATATTCAGATGTTTACCTGAAGTTTGCACAGCGATTTCTACTCATCATCATCCTTATACTGATTTTTGAAATCATCGACCTGAAGGAAGACGACCCTTTTTTGAAAACTATCCCGCAGCAAATTGGGGTGCGTAATACCAAAATTCTAAATCTGGTTTTGCTTTTACCATTTTATTTTTTGGAGTTTCTTAAAAGCACAATTGATGATAAACAATTGCTTATTAATATTTTATTAGTTATTATCGTTGCAATTTTCACGGTCTTTGCACATCCGCAGCGTAATAAATATTACACGCTTTTCTGGGTAGAGAGCATCCCGATTTTCTGGTTGGGTATGGTGATGGCGGGAGGCTATATTTTTTAAAAAACCTCTTTGGCAACCGCTTTTATGTTATCGCTTTTACCCATAGAATAATAATGCAGGACCGGGATTCCCGCAGAAATAAGCTCTTTACTTTGGGTGATGCACCACTCTATGCCTACCTGCCGTACAGCGTCATTGTCTGTGGCTTTTACTACTGCCATGATAAGGTCATCGGGCAGGTCAACCTTAAAGCGATGTGGAATCTGGTTCAGCTGTTTTTTTGTGGAAATTGGCTTTAGTCCCGGGATAATCGGCACATTGATACCTTCTTTCCTGCACTTTGCCACAAAATCAAAGAATTTTTTATTATCAAAAAACATTTGGGTCACTATATAGCTCGCCCCATTCTTTATCTTTTGTTTCAGGAAATAGATATCACTATCAAGGCTCGGCGCTTCCATGTGCTTTTCAGGATAGCCCGCCACACCTATGCAGAAATTTGTACAGGAACTGTTTAGCAAATGTTCATCAAGGTAAATCCCTTTATTCAGGTTATCTATCTGTGTCACCAGTTCGCTTGCGTATTGATTGCCCTCACGTTCGGGCTTAAAATAAATTTCACTTTTTACGGCATCACCACGCAGCGCTACAACATTCTGTATCCCAAGGAAATCAAGATCGATAAGGAAATTTTCCGTATCCTCTTTGGTAAAGCCTCCGCAAAGTATATGCGGGATAGCGTCAACCTGGTATTTATTCTGGATGGCTGAGCAGATGCCAACTGTGCCCGGTCGTTTCTTTACTATACGCTTTTCAAGTAGGCCGTTGGGCAGCTCTTTATATTCGTATTCCTCACGATGGTACGTCACATCTATAAACGGCGGCCTGAATTCCATAAGCGGATCTATGCTGTCAAAGATAGATTGTATGTTCTGCCCTTTGAGCGGAGGTAGTATTTCAAAGGAAAACAATGGTTTCCCGTTAGCATTGTGTATATGTTCAGTTACTTTCACGTAAGTCTTAGTTTAAAGTTTAAGGTTCAAAGTTGCTTAATCAGCGATGTTTGGACCAAGCCATTTTGTGGCTGTTTCAACGGCTATTCCCCGTCGTTTGGCATAGTCTGCCACCTGGTCTTCTTTTATCTTTCCTAAGCCAAAATATTTACTCTGCGGATGGGCAAAGTAATACCCCGACACCGAAGCGGCAGGCCACATAGCGAGGCTTTCGGTAAGTTTTACACTTATTTTATTTTCGACATCAAGAAGCTGCCAGATTGTGTTTTTCTCCAAATGGTCGGGGCAGGCAGGATAGCCCGGTGCAGGACGAATACCCTTATATTCTTCTTTAATGAGCTGTGCGTTTTCAAGATTTTCATCTGATGCATAACCCCATATCTCTTTACGGATTTTCTCGTGCAGGTATTCCGCGAAAGCTTCAGCCAGACGGTCGCCCAGTGCTTTGATCATTATAGAGTTATAATCATCATGGCTCTTTTCAAACTCAGCCGCTTTCTCATCTACCCCAAAGCCTGTCGATACGCAAAAAGCTCCAATGTAATCCTGTTTGCCAGTTCCCTTCGGTGCAATGAAGTCGGCAAGCGCGATATTTGGTGCTCCTTTTGTTTTTTTGGATTGCTGGCGTAATGTGAGAAAAGCCCCCCGCCCCCGAAGGGGGAACTTGTGACGAGAACGTAATCGGGTCAGAGTGAAGGTGAATTCCCCCTTCGGGGGTTAGGGGGCTTAGTTCAATATCATCATCATTGACCTGGTTGGCCGGAAAAATTCCGTACACTCCCTTAGCTTCAAACCAGTTTTCATCAATAATCTGCTGAAGCATCTTTTGCGCATCGGCAAAAAGCGACTGTGCCTGTTCGCCTACAACCTCATCATTCAAAATTGCAGGATATTTACCATGCAGGTCCCATGTCTGGAAGAAAGGCGTCCAATCGATGTAATCTGTCAAGTCTGCCATCTTTGGATAAATGGTGTTAACACCTAAAAAGTTCGGTTTGTAAGGCGTAAACCCGTCCCAGTCAAGTTGCAGCTTATTTTTTCGCGCTTCTTCAATTGTAAGGTAGTCCTTATCACGCGAACGGTTCAGGTAACCCTCCCGAAGTTCGTCATACTCTGCCTTTAACGCTTTAGAATATTCATCTTTGGTTGCGCTGTTAAGCAGGTTGCCCGCAACGGTTACAGCGCGCGAGGCATCATTAACATGTGCTACCGTCGCGTTATATTGGGGAGCGATTTTGACTGCGGTATGAGCGCGCGATGTGGTTGCCCCACCTATCATTATCGGGATTTTTATGTTGAGCTTATCCATTTCTTTGGCGAGATAAACCATCTCATCGAGCGACGGGGTTATTAATCCGCTCAGGCCAATTATATCCACATTTTCTTTTACGGCTGTCTCAATTATTTTCTCCGGCGGCACCATCACACCAAGATCGATTATCTCAAAATTGTTGCAGCCCAGCACTACCGAAACTATGTTTTTACCAATATCATGTACATCGCCTTTTACAGTTGCCATTAATACGCGGCCGGCCGAGCTCCCCTTGCCTTTACCTTCTTCGATGAAGGGGAGGAGGTAGGCCACCGCTTTTTTCATCACCCTGGCCGACTTAACAACCTGCGGCAGGAACATTTTGCCACTCCCAAAGAGGTCGCCTACCATATTCATACCGTTCATCAGATAAACTTCAATCACTTCAATAGGCTTTGCTACCTGTAGCCTTGCTTCTTCAACATCCTGCTCTATAAACTCATCAAGGCCTTTCACGAGCGAGTGTGTAAGGCGTTCCTGTATCGGCAGCGAGCGCCATTCCTGTGCTTGTTTTTCACTTACCTTCGGACCGCCTTTAATATTTTCAGCGAAGGCGAGCAGGCGTTCTGTAGCATCATCACGCCTGTCAAGCAATACATCTTCAACGTGTTCTAAAAGTTCCGGCTCAATATCGCTGTACACTTCAAGCATCTCAGGGTTCACGATACCCATAGTCATACCATGTTGTATGGCGTGGTACAGGAAAGCCGAGTGCATCGCCTCACGCACTTTATCATTCCCGCGAAAAGAGAACGACACATTGCTCACCCCGCCGCTTACGTTGGCATACGGCAGTTTTTCGCGTATCCATTTTGTAGCGAGGAAGAAGTCAAGGGCGTTCCTGCGGTGTTCTTCCATACCGGTTGCCACAGGAAAAATATTTGGGTCGAAGATGATGTCCTGCGCGGGGAAACCGACTTTATCTAGTAATATATCATATGAGCGTTTGCATATTTCAATACGTCTTTCGTAAGTATCGGCCTGGCCAACCTCATCAAATGCCATGACGATGACTGCTGCACCATACCGCTTTATGAGTTTAGCGTGATGAATAAAAGCTTCTTCGCCCTCCTTCAGGCTGATGGAGTTTACCACGCTTTTGCCTTGAGTAACCTTGAGTCCGGCTTCTATTATTTCCCACTTGCTGCTGTCTATCATCACAGGCACACGGGCAATATCGGGCTCGGCGGCAATCAGGTTCAGAAAAGTAGTCATGGCCTGTACACCGTCAAGCATCCCTTCATCCATATTGATGTCGATGATCTGCGCCCCGCCCTCTACCTGTCCGCGCGCAATTTCAAGCGCTTCATCATACTTTTCTTCTTTAATGAGGCGTAGGAATTTACGTGAACCGGTTACGTTTGTTCGCTCACCTACATTGATGAAATTGCTCTCCGGAGTTACAGCTAGTGGCTCGAGACCGCTTAATGTCAAATATTTATTGGTATCTCCCATTATATTTCTGCCTCAATTTTATGGGGTTGATATTGTTGCGCGATATCGGCAATTAATCTGATATGTTCAGGAGTTGTACCACAACATCCGCCAATGATATTTACAAGGTTATCATCAAGGTATTCTTTTATAAGCTGCTGCATTTGTTCCGGTGTCTGGTCATACTGCCCGAAAGCATTGGGTAATCCTGCGTTGGGGTGTGCTGAAATGTTTAGCGTAGTATTGTGCGCAAGGCGTTTCAGGTACGGTTTTAGCTGGTCGGCACCCAGCGCGCAGTTAAAGCCAATACTCAGTAATGGAATATGGCTTATCGAAATAAGAAAAGCTTCAACCGTCTGGCCGGAAAGCGTACGGCCCGATGCATCGGTTATCGTACCGCTTACCATTATAGGGATTTCGATTTCCAGTTCATCTTTTACTTCCTCAATCGCGAAAAGTGCGGCTTTGGCGTTAAGCGTATCAAATATGGTTTCAACCAGAAGAATATCACAACCGCCGTCAATTAGCGCTTTTACCTGCTCTTTGTAAGCGATTCGGAGATCATCGAACGTCACAGCGCGGAATCCCGGGTCGTTTACATCGGGGCTCATGCTTGCCGTACGATTAGTAGGACCCGATAGAACCTGCAACGAAGCGGGGCTTATCAGGATTTTGGGCAGTGAACTCATCTGCCACCTGGCGGGCAATTCTGGCCGACTCATAATTCAGCTCATAGACCAGATCCTCAAGGTGGTAGTCTGCCATACCGATGGTTGTCCCGCTAAAAGTATTGGTCTCGACAATGTCAGCACCGGCCTCAAAATACTGGCGATGAACATCTGCAATTGCTTGCGGTTGTGTAAGCGAGAGCAAATCATTATTGCCTTTGAGCGGGTGGGGGAAATCCTTAAAACGTTCCCCGCGGAAATCTTCTTCCGAAAAATTGTAGCGCTGCAGCATGGTACCCATGGCTCCGTCGAGCACAAGTATGCGGTTGCGTAACGCTTCATGTATTTTAGACATATTTCAGTTTAAATGTTGAAAGTTCAAATAGTTTTAAAGTTGCCAAGCAGGCCGCTTTTACGTCCATTCAAAAAAATATGTCATCAAAAAGGGGAGAGAATATTCTGCGTGAAGAATATTACGTGTGTTATCTATCCGCACATGCGGTAGAATTTAGCACCTTCTTTAAGTATAAAGGGTTGCTAAGGCTTCATCGGGTCTATTCCCTCTGCCTTTCGTGATAACGTATCAGTTTGTAAAAGAACACTGCAAAGTAATGCAATAAAAGTTTAGGATGCAATATGCTGAATGAAATTATTGTACTTCTAAGCTGCATCTCTTTTCCCTGCTACTTCAACCACACCTCTGTATAACGCATCCGCTACCTCATCAGCGGTTTTGTTTACTGCCGAGAATTCTTGAAAAACATTTATATCTGCAGAAGGGTTGGCTGATACTATAGTAAAGCCGTTGTGCAGCAGCCTTGAGTATTCTTCAATAAGGGCATCACTTGCCGTAGCATCAACAGCTATAAGGTTTTCCAGGCTGTTCTGGTAGATATATTCATACACATCTTCCATTTTAAAAGGCACGCCAAACTGTATAAAGTTGGCTTCCCAGGCAAAAGTACCACCTTCTTTTTCATAGAAAGCCACTGTGGAATTTGTTATTACAGGAAACCGGAAATCAAGTTTACTGTCAAGGAGCAGGTCTTTCCTGTTTTTCTGGAATTTATTAATTAGGGCACTGCCGGCTTTGCCTATGCCAAACAGCACTATATTGATTTTTTGTGTCATGATTTTACGGGATAAAATTTAAAACCGCCCCCGAAACGTGCGGGGGCAGTTTCAAACCAAACAAACAAACTTTAAACAAACAAACTATCGTGATTCCTCATGGGGAAATTCATGTATGTGAATATTCTTTGTACAGTACAAATTCGGGTTGTGTAGCCGATATACTATTGTAAACCGTTGTTGCCGACTGTACATCTTTCAGCCATTTTTGCAGTGAAGCCAGTGTTGCTTTTGTGGTTGGCATAACTACAATCCTGATTTTTTCAAAACCCGGCTTTTCATTCTTCAAAGGGTCGGCTTTTATCTCTACCTGCAGCGATTGCAGTATTATTCCCTGGCAGGCAGCAACATGCCTGCCAACGCCGTTTATGTAGCCTGCAAAGCCTGCCAAAAGGTATTCATAAGGGTTGGTGCGGTCATTGGTATCTATTTTCTCGCTCAGCTGTAATTGTGTGTTGTAAGTGCGTACTGTAAACCGGCTATCGGGCCCGGTGTAGCCCAAGACGTTAATTGATCTTGTATCCATAACTTTTTTATTTAATGATGATGATTGAAACTAAAAAAGGCCCTCCTGTGCTATGCTGCCTGGGAGGACCTTTACCTGATTATACAAACTAAAGATTACGTCATCCGCTGTGGCAGCAAAGCATATGCCAGTACATCTGCATAGTGCAGGTACAGGTACAGTGGTTAATATGTTTTATTGCTGTTTTCATTTTGCTCTTAATATAATAAAAAAGCCCCTGCAGTTTAGTTGCAGGGGCCTGATTGTGATTTTATGCTATATGATAAATCTATACAATACCGGCCCCTGCGGAATGTTTCCACATCATTGTTGAGCGATATTGACAAATTGTAAGTACCATTTTGCTATTTCTTGTTTCACAAACTTACGCAACATTCAATTATATATGCAAGCATAATTTTGAACTTTAACATATAACGTTTTCGTAATTAGTATACGGGATTAGATACTTATTACGTTCAATTTCTTCTAAATTTGTATAATTAGTGAATTTCGTGGCAGAAAAAAAGATATCCAACACAGGGCTGACATTGAAGTATTAATGCGCGCTTTCTACAACACGTTGCTGCAGGACGATGCAATGGCGTATATCTTTAATGATGTCGCGCAGATAGACCTTGAGGCCCACTTGCCGCACATTGTGTCTTTCTGGGAAGGGGTGGTATTTAATACAGGAGATTATCGCAACAATGTAATGCAGTTACATCTTAACCTAAATGCTAAGGCGCCGCTTAGCAAAGAAAGGTTTGAAACATGGCTTGAAGTGTTTTATGGTTCGGTTGACTGCCATTTTGAAGGTTCCAACGCCGAAAAGATCAAGACCCGTGCATTGTCAATAGCAACAGTAATGCAGGTAAAATTACAGCCATCCGTTAAATAAAAACCTATTTCGGAATTTTCAGGCTCTTTTTTGGTTATTAGTCAATTATTACATCAGTTCAGATATCATCGTGCTTATTTACGTACCTTTATATAAAAACAACGGGTTTATGAATATCAGGATTACGGGGTCGGGCAGCTATATACCAAACAAGGCTGTGGCCAATATTGATTTTGCAAAACATCAGTTTCTTGATGATGACGGTAGGCCACTGCCTTACAGCAATGAAGTTGTTGCTGAAAAGTTTAAAAGTATTACCGGTATTGAAGAACGCCGCTATGCCGATGACGACTTGCTCACAAGTGATATTGCATTCTTTGCCGCCCAAAAAGCAATAGAAGATGCAGGTATTGACCCTGAAACACTTGACTATATCATTCTCGCACATAACTTTGGTAATGTAAAGCAGGGCGCCATCCAGACTGATGTTGTGCCAAGCATTGCCTCAAGGGTAAAGCACAGCCTGCGTATAAAAAACCCGAAATGCGTGGCTTATGATATACTTTTTGGCTGCCCGGGCTGGGTAGAAGGCGTTATACAGGCACGCGCGTTTATCATGTCGGGCATGGCAAAACGCTGCCTGGTAATTGGCGCTGAAACCCTGTCGCGCGTAGTTGACCCGCATGACCGGGACAGTATGATATATAGTGACGGTGCAGGCGCAAGTGTGATTGAAGCCACCGATTATGAGGGCGGAATCCTGGCTCATGCATCGGCGTCTTATACGTATGATGAAGCGTATTTTCTATTTTTCGGAAATTCATTCAACAAAGAACATGACCCCAATGTGCGGTACATCAAAATGTATGGGCGTAAGATATATGAATTCGCGCTTAACCATGTGCCGCAAGCCATGAAAGACTGTCTTGATAAAAGCGGTGTGGCAATAGATGATGTGAAGAAGGTTCTTATACACCAGGCCAATGAAAAGATGGATGAGGCAATAATACACAGATTTTTTAAGCTGTATGGCAAGACTCCACCTGAGCGTGTAATGCCAATGAGCATCCATAAACTGGGTAACAGTAGTGTGGCGACCGTGCCAACACTCTATGACTTACTGATAAAAGGGCAGATTGAAAACCAGCAACTCAGTAAAGGCGATGTACTGATATTTGCATCAGTAGGGGCGGGTATGAACATCAATGCTTTTGTGTACAAGATTTAGCGGATAACTTTAGCCAGCAGCTTATCCATCCAATCATTTACCTGGTGCACAAGGCACATGCGGTATACCACCAGGACATTCAATAATAATGACAGACCGCATTTATAGATAAGGTTTATGAAGTGCGAACTGCTATCAGGCAAAAGGTAAATACCAATAGTAGAAAGCGTGAATATCACAGCAAGCTTGGCGAACCTGCCATCAAACGGCAGCAGCCTGAATTTTTTGTATATGAATGCTAACTTGGCAATATTAAATAGCGACATTGATAAAAACGATGCCCAGGCCACCCCGGTTAAACCCATATCAGTATAATAAATAGCATAAAGGCTGAAGGATATATTGAAAACAATAAGCAATGCAACAGTTATAAGGTTGAAGCGGTAGTATTTGGAATAAGTAATAATCTCTCCGTTGAAGCCGGTAGCCATGTTTAATACAACACTTAATCCTAAAACGTAAATTACAGGGATGGCTCCCTTTAGTTTTTCGTAAGTGGGCAGCAAAAGGAAGAGGTCTTCTACACCCAATAAAATGCAGCTGTAAAGCAATGCCCCTATAAACAACAGCAAACGTGCTACATCTTTATATTTGTAATTGAGTTCATCAATATCGCCAGATTTAATGTAGCCTGAAATAAGCGGTGCATACAGGGCAAACATTCCTACTGCAGGTATTTGCAGTGTTGATGAAAGTGTAACAGCATAGCCGAACACGCCATTATCCGCCAGCGAGAAAAACTCTGGGATTATAAGCCCGTCTATCCGGAAAGCCAGCATAGAACCAAGACTGCCTGCAAAAGAATAAATGCTGTAGCGATAATAATCCTTTCTGGATAACTCTCCAAAAAGGGTTTTAAACCTGTAATTAATTCCGGGCTTAAAATACCTGAAAAGATAGAGTGATGTAAGGCCTAAAATTAAGATATAACATGCGGTGTAGATAAATAAAGATGCATTGGGCTGTAATGTTCCGTAAGCCATTAAAAGGAATAAAACAGGTAATACTATTTTAGGAATTATCTTTTCATATAGTGTTGGTATAGCAATACGCTGTAGGTCTTGTGACTGTTTTTTAAACAATTCAATGTAGGCAAGACAGACAGCGATAGGGAAAGCATAATATAACAGTTTTGCATTTTCATAATTTCCACAATTACTGAAGAGTACCAATCCAAAAAAAATTGCCAGACTTATATAGAAAATTGAAACCATGCTATAGTTAAACAGCTGCAGCCTTCGCTCGGGGCTTAGGCCGGGGTAAAACTTTATCAGCGCATGTGAAGCACCTAATACCATTAAAGGGAAGAGTATTTGAGATATATTGTCGATAAGGCGTACAGTACCCGCAAAGGTATTGTTAAGCGGATAAATAAAAAGCACCGATACTATGCCAATGGCCATCCCTGCATAATTTATGACAGAAAACAGCAAAACCTGGCGTATGTTAGCTTTTTTTACCCTTAATCATTTATGACTGTTGCGGATGGTTTTAATTTTTCCTGCAGATAGCAGCATTTTTAAATAATATCCAGCTAGATTAAAAAACAATCTCACTGCTATAAAGCCGTAATGCTTTATGAAATATTTCGGAAGGCCGCAAACTTCGCGGAGGGCTATTATATATGCAGCTCCCAAACCAAGATTGATATTGAGAAGCGTAGCCAGTATTTTATAACGCGACTGTACAATATCTTTTTGAAATTTCGGGTAATTATCCTGTCGTGTACGATACCGGAATTATCGTCTATGGCGATATCAAAGCCATGATAGCGCACCCTGTCACAATAGTTACGGTCTTCGCCATAATGGCTGAATTCCGGTTCAAAATAACCGGTCTTTTCAACGCAATCCTGTGAAAGCATCCATGCTGCTGCGTTTACAAACGGAACGATGCGTACATTATTTAGACTATTAATTTTCCTTGAATAATAGGTTGCAAACCCAGGATCAAGCGTCATCTCGTCAGGGCCGTAATGCATTGGGCTCAATATCCCGACTATTTGATGTTCTTCCATTTTAGCTACTAGGCTTGCAATCGTATCACCAAAAATCCATGTGTCCTGGTTAAGAAGGAAAAGGTAATCGGCGCCCATTTCCAGCGCTTTCTTCATGCCGATATTGTTGGCGCGGCCAAAGCCAAGATTAGTCCCTGAGCCAATTATTTCGATATCGCGAAATTGTCTGAGCAAGTTAATTGTATCATCATTGCTGTTGTTGTCAACCACAATGATATGTAAAGGGTAAGATGATACTAGCAGAGAGGATATGCATTTCTCTATCCATTTTGCACCATTATAGGTTACAATTATTACGAAAACCTTTTTTTGCAACTTTATCCGGTTTAAATTTTACAGCCATTGATGCAAATTTAATGTAATAGGGCTGAACAAGGTTAATTTTCTTAAATTAAAGGCTTCGTTATTTCTGCAGGTACACCCAGCCGGTAATTTTTTCACCACTGGTCAGCGTAATAACATAAAAATACGTTGCTGTGGGCAAATCACCGTAAGATGACTGGCCATGCCACTCATTCATATAATTATCAGCTTCGTAAACGGTTAGACCATATCGGTTAAAAATCTTAAGCTTTCTTACACAAATTTCAGAAAGGTCAAACGTGTCATTTTTGTTGTCGCCGTTTGGTGACAAACCTTTTGGGACCTTACAATCGGAAGCCAACGGACATGTAGGTTCACATGGCTCAATTCTTCCAAGATATTTATTGCCTTTTAAAAGAGCTGTTTTTGGCTCTAGCACAATTACTCTGCCGGCCTTCATGGTTATGTTTAAGTTTGAGTTAGCTTCAATCCTATATCCAGAGCCCACTCTAACACTATTGGCAGCACGGTATATAATAAAATTGTTGCTTTCGGGTAATGTTAGAGAGATAAATTGGTCACAGGTAGTTTTTATCTGGCTTTTAAATACTTCTACAAAAAGTTTTGAACTGTCATGTGCAGATGACATTCGATTCTCCCGAAATGAAGCTGCAAACATATACGTTGCAGAAAAAACAAAAATAAGACTTAAAATTTTTTTCATTTTTTGCCTTGTTTCAGGATTTCTATCTCTTTTTGCTGTGCCTCCAGTTTTTTGTTCAGCTCAATCATATATAGCGTAAGCTCTTCAACTTTTTCCAGCAGTAGTTTGTTCATTTCGCCAAGTTCTACACCGTTTTCTTTTACCTGTTTTGCACTTGGTATATTTATCAGGTGGCCGTTTTCAGCAATATGCTCTTCTACCTGCTTTAGCGTAGGCAGCTTATAACCTTCGGCAAAAACATAGTCGGCCCACTCATCCTGCAATGCAATTCTTACTTCTTCGGTTAATATTCCACCGGCAACGAATAAATTATAAGAACTTATATCTTCTGTTCCCACCACCGAAGGGAATATGTTGGTGTTTATCCCTACTTTTCCATTTGTATAAATTACGTCATTGATTGACATTGGAATTGTTCCGTCTGGCTTCAGCCAGTCAGCATCTGTTATACCTTCTTCAGGAACCGGGTATTCAAACACGTTGCCATTTGCATCTGTGCCTAACATAAATGAAGGAGTTGTTGCATTGGCCATGTCTTCGAAACGTACTGTTCCCTTTGCATGAATATTTGCTGTTGGGTTAGATGTATTAAAACCTATAAAACCATTAGTATATTTTGTATCGCTGATGAGCATAGGTACAGTACCATCAGGTTTAAGCCAGTCGGCATCGGGAGTCCCTGTGCCTCCTGTTGGCACAGGATATTCAAACACGTTGCCATTTGCATCTGTGCCTAACATAAATGAAGGAGTTGTTGCATTGGCCATGTCTTCGAAACGTACTGTTCCCTTGGCATGGATATTTGCTGTAGGGTTCGATGTATTAAAGCCTATCAATCCGTTAGTATATTTTGTATCGCCAATAAGCATAGGTACAGTACCATCAGGTTTAAGCCAGTCGGCATCTGTTGTCCCGCCGGTAGGCACAGGATATTCAAATACATTACCGCTGGCATCGGTCCCGAGCATAAAACTTGCTGTTGTAGCATTGGCAAGATTTTGAAACCGCACCGTACCATTTGCATGTATATTTGCTGTTGGGTTAGATGTGTTGAAACCTATTAAGCCATTAGTATATTTTGTATCTCCAATAAGCATAGGCACGGTACCGTCGGGCTTTAGCCAGTCGGCATCTGTTGTCCCGCCGGTGGGCACAGGATATTCAAACACGTTGCCATTTGCATCTGTGCCTAACATAAATGAAGGAGTTGTTGCATTGGCCATGTCTTCGAAACGTACTGTTCCCTTTGCATGTATATTTGCTGTTGGGTTAGATGTATTGAAACCTATTAAGCCATTAGTATATTTTGTATCTCCAATAAGCATAGGCACGGTACCGTCGGGCTTTAGCCAGTCAGCATCTGTTGTCCCGCCGGTAGGAACCGGATATTCAAATACATTCCCATTGGCATCTGTACCCAACATAAACGAGGCGGTAGTTGCATTGGCAAGATTCTGGAAGCGGACAGTCCCATTTGCATGGATATTTGCTGTTGGGTTAGATGTATTAAAGCCTATCAATCCGTTAGTATATTTTGTATCGCCAATTGCCATTGGCACGGTTCCATCAGGCTTTAGCCAGTCGGCATCTGTTGTCCCGCCGGTAGGCACAGGATATTCAAATACATTACCGCTGGCATCGGTCCCGAGCATAAAACTTGCTGTTGTGGCATTGGCCAGATTCTGGAAGCGGACAGTCCCATTTGCATGTATATTTGCTGTAGGGTTCGATGTATTAAAGCCTATCAATCCGTTAGTATATTTTGTATCGCCAATTGCCATCGGCACGGTTCCGTCAGGCTTTAGCCAGTCCGCATCGGCAGTACCGCCACTTGTAGAAACCGGATACTCAAATACATTTCCACTGGCATCAGTGCCAAGCATGTAGCTTGGATTTGTATTATTGGGAAGGTTTTGAAATCTTATAGTGCCGGTTGTGTGAAATAGAGCCGTTGGAGTAGTTGTGCCCAACCCTAAAAATCCATTTGCCCGCATAGTCATAAGTTGTGTATTACCGTTTTCCCATGCAAATACCGGCCTTGTTACAACATCTGCAGCACTTATGCCCCATGGGAATGTGCTATTTTGTGGTGCGGATAGGTTTATAGAATTTCTAAGTTCAGACCTGAAAACCATGATTGGCGAGTCTCCAATGTCATAAGTTGAGGTTGTTGTAGCAAAAAGTCTTAAAACATATCTCGTATCTGATTGTTGATGTCCCCAAATTGAAGGTATAAAACTGTTATCAAATTGTGTAGAATTGGTAATTTCAAGTAAATCGTTTGGGGTGCCCATCACACCAAAACTTGCTACCCGTTCTGCTGAAAAATTTGTGGCGGCTGTATGCGGATAAGGTGCCTGCGCCATTCCAACTGTAGAAAACAGAATAAGTAAATATTTTTTCATGACTTTAAACAAAATTTAAGGTGTAAATATACTTTTATTTATGTGATAAATAGAAAAGTATGATATTTGTTCATAGAATGAAGTACTACATTGTTATCCCTGCTTATAACGAGGCTGCTTTCATAGGCCAAATGCTGCAATCGCTTGCTGCACAAACCGTGTTGCCTGCGAGAGCAATAGTGGTTGATGACAATTCTACAGATGCAACCGCTGAAATTGCAAGAAATTTTGCTTTAAACAATCCCTGGATTTCAGTTATATCCAATAAAAGCGATGCCGTTCACTTACCTGGAAGTAAGGTGATCAGGGCATTTCAAAAAGGTTTAGATGCTCTGGACGACAGCTATGATATAATCGTAAAGCTGGATGCTGACCTGATACTTCCGCCAGACTATTTTGAAGAGGTGCTAAAAGTCTTTGCACAAAATCCTCAAGCAGGCATGGCGGGCGGCTTTGCCTACATAGAAAAAAACGGCGAATGGATACTGGAAAGCCTGACTGATAAAGACCATATTCGCGGAGCTTTTAAAGCATACCGTAAAGAGCTTTTTCAGCAAATGGAAGGATTGCGCCCGGCTATGGGGTGGGACACCGCGGATGAATTACTGGCGAAATTCTACGGATGGGAAGTTATAACATTGCCAGATCTTAAAGTAAAACACTTAAAGCCTACCGGGGCCAGCTATGATAAATCTGCGCGCTACAAGCAGGGTGAGGCATTTTACACGCTGGGCTACGGCTTAATTATAACCGCAATTGCTTCGCTAAAACTGGCGCTACGCAAGAAAAAGCCGATGTTGTTCACTGATTATATGTCAGGGTTCTTTAAAGCAAAAACTTCAGGAAAAATGATGCTTGTGACTCCTGAACAGGCTTCTTTCATCCGCAGCTATCGCTGGAAGAAGATGAAGGAAAAGATTTTTTAACGCGAATTGTATTAAAAAAACATTAACGGCATTTAATTACTCCTGCCAAATCGGTACTTTAGCCTAATATTTTTTGTTCAATGATCAAAGCGTTACATTATATCGGTATTTACTTCCTGATGATTAAAGAGGTTTTCAATAAACCAACCAAATGGAAAGTAATGAAGCCGTTGATTTTTAAAGAGATAGATGACCTGATAGTAGGTTCTATGGGTATTGTGTGCTTCATATCGTTCTTCATAGGGGCGGTTGTGGCAATACAAACAGCCCTTAACCTTAACAACCCGCTGATCCCGAAATCACTCATTGCATTTGCCACAAGGCAGTCGGTGATATTAGAGTTTGCCCCAACGTTTATCTCCATCATCATGGCAGGGCGTGCCGGTTCATATATAACCTCAAGTATAGGTACAATGCGTGTTACCGAGCAGATTGATGCTCTTGAGGTGATGGGTGTAAATTCACTTAACTATCTTGTATTCCCTAAGATTATCGCTTTCCTTTTATACCCGTTTGTTATATCAATATCAATGTTCCTGGGTATTTTTGGCGGTTATGTAGCCGGTGTGTACGGCGGGTTTGTAGGTAGTGATGAATTTATTACCGGTATGCAGACAGACTTTATCCCATTCCATATTTTCTACGCATTTTTCAAAACATTCCTGTTCGGGTTTGTTTTGGCGACAATACCATCATTTCATGGTTTTTACATGAAGGGTGGGGCGCTTGAGGTTGGTAAAGCCAGTACAACGGCATTCGTGTGGACATCTGTAGTGATTATCCTGATAAATTATATTGTAACCCAACTCCTTTTAAGCTAATGATAGAAGTAAAAGACATAAGGAAATCATTTGGTGAAGCTGAAGTCTTAAAAGGTATCTCTACAACTTTTGAGACCGGTAAAACCAACCTGATAATAGGCCGAAGCGGCTCGGGTAAAACTGTAATGCTTAAAACCCTGCTCGGGATACACCAGCCTGACAGTGGCACCATATCTTTTGACGGACGTATTTACAGCGAACTATCGCCTGATGAAAAGCGCGCGTTGCGTACTGAAATAGGTATGGTTTTTCAGGGAAGTGCGCTATTCGACTCTATGACTGTTGAAGATAACGTAGGCTTTCCTCTAAAAATGTTTACAAAAAAACGTTCTAAAGAAGTTCGAGACCGCGTAAACGAAGTGCTTGAGCGCGTAAATCTTAAAGATGCCAATAAGAAATTTCCCAACGAAATTTCCGGAGGTATGCAAAAAGGGTGGCCATTGCGCGTGCAATTGTAAACAACCCAAAGTACCTGTTTTGTGATGAGCCTAACTCCGGCCTCGACCCCGAAACATCAATAGTAATTGATGAGCTTATAGGCGAAATTACAAAAGAGTATGACATCACCACTGTTATCAATACGCACGATATGAACTCGGTACTCCAGATTGGCGAGAAAATCGTTTTCCTGAAGAATGGCATAAAGGAGTGGGAGGGTGATAAAGACCAGATTCTTGAAACCCGTAATAAATCAATCGTAGAATTCGTTTACTCATCAGACCTTTTCAAGAAAGTGCGTGAAAGCCTTCTTGCAGAAGGAGATGAGGGATAGCAAATAATACCAATTTCATCTCAGTGAGAAAATCTCGCTGGCGATTACGATTCAGGTACTTACACGTTCAAATAAATAAAGCCCGCGTATAGCGGGCTTTATTTATTCATTCAGCTGTAGGTAAACCCATCCTGTTTTTTCCCTGCCCCCTGCCATGCGCAGCACATAATAATACGTTCCGGCAGGCAGGCTGCCTTTGTCGCTTTGCCCGTGCCAGTCTTTTATGTAACCTTTCTTCTCATACACCTGAAGGCCATAGCGGTTGAATATCTTTATTTCTTCCACATCAAAATTCGTCAGGTCAAAAACATCATTATCACCATCACCGTTTGGCGAAATGCCTTTAGGTATCTTGCAGTATGTGTTTATAACATCTGCACTGTTACCCGCAGTACAACCTTCATTATTAGTTATTATAAGGTTATAAGTACCTGCAGCAAGTCCGGTAATATCAATTTGTGGGCCAGCACCATTATATCCTTCAGGCCCTGTCCATTCAAAAAATGTTCCTGGAAACGCATCAGCATTGGCAACACGCACAATATAAGCATCATTTTCACAGCCATGTTCAATAGCAATTGGTGTTGTTATCGCGTTTTCTGCAATTGTATGTATAACAGGCTGTGAAGTACATCCATTGTTATCTATTACTACACTATACGTTCCGGGTGAAGACACTTCGATTGCCGAAGCATCTACTCCTGTAAGTATATTTGAACCTTCATACCATGTATAAGTGATATTGTGATCGCCCACATTAAAGTTGGAAGGAGTAACCGTTAGTGTAGCATCCTGGTCTGCACAAAGCAATAAAACGCCGTCAATACTAAACTGTGGAATAGCATTTACTGTTACAGTTACAGTAGACGGATCTGATGTACACCCGTCTACAGTGGCCCTTACAGTATAGTTACCCGCCATTGCAGGAGTGAATGAAACAAAGGCCGGACTTTGGTCAGACGATGTAAAATTGTTTGGGCCCGTCCACTGATAAGTCGCTCCCGGTATGGCTGCAGTTACCAACTGTCCGCCTGCACCTTCACAAAGTGCAGGTAACGGAGTGACTACAGGAGCTGCCGGCTTCGCCTTTAGTGTAATGCTTACAATAGCATCATCCGTAAGGCTGCAGCTGCCCGCCACCGAATATTTAAACTGGTAAGTACCCGGCGGTATGTTGGCAGTGTTAAAATTTGTACCGCTAAACTGCCCTGTCCCGCTCATGTCTGTCCATGTGCCGCCTGCATCATGAGGTGACGTAAGGTATGATGATATATCTATTGTGCTGCCGTTGTTACAAAACGATGTTGCTGCATCCTGACCGGCATTCGGTTGCGGCAGTATATTTATAGTGTGGGGTATAGTCTGGTTAAGGCATGTACTTGCAGCAGATGTTATCTGCAAAATGTATGTGCCGCCTTGTGTAGCAGGGTTAAATGAAGGGAAATCAAGCGACGCAGTTGTTGAAAGTATGGTTCCCGGAACACCCTGCTTATACCATTGGAAATTGAGGAATGAAAAAGCAGGTACCGAAAGCGAGACAGGACTTGCAGCACATTGCCCGGTTTGGGTTATTGTAATAGGATTAACTGCATTGATGGTAATTACAGTGTTCCTGAGGTTACCGCAATTATCTGTGAGCTGGAAAGTGTATGTTGCTGGCTCAAGCCCGCTGAAAAGGCTTGAAGTGCCGTTATTTATTAGGAAAGGATTTCCATTTTTATGAGTTATCCTGTATACCAATGGCTGAACACCCACTGCCTCAACAGCAACTTCCATTAGGCCACCGGCACACGGAAATGTATTTGTATTTACAATGCTCGGCTTACCATCATAAGTAAAAGTGTTTATTACTTCAACACAGCGCTGGTTGGCTGTGGCGCCATTACTAAAGGTATAAAAAACCTTTACAATACGGAAGTCGCCAAGATACTGCAGGTTGATATTGTTTACATTGTTGTTTATTGGTAATGAATTTCCTGAGCCCGGCAGCGTTCCTTCAAGATATGGGGTGCCTGTACCTGCCGGGTGTCCCCATGTCATAGTAGCAGGGTCATATTTCTGCAGCCAGTATGATGCTGTATAGGTACCGTTACTGGTGTGCAGCGGCTTTAGCTGGAAAGACAGGCAAAGAGGTGTGACTTCAATATCATTTACCGTAACCTGGTAGCCCTCAATAGTTATCTGCCTGTTACGCTGCGTGCCGCAGTTATCTATAGTTTCAAACATATAAACACCTGCCGGAAGTGAATTCATTGAGAAGTTGTAGCCGTGTATGTTTGCTGATACATCTACAGGGTAGCTAGTTGCAAATTCCGGTGGCGACTGTGTAATCTTAACGCTGGTTAATATGTTATTCTGGTTTATTGACAGCCTTACAGAGCCCATGCCAAGTGCACAGCCCGGGCGCTGTATTACAGTCATATTCAGGTCAACGTTATTTACCTGTACAGTAACATCTTTTTCGTATGGCCCGCCACATTCATCAGTAATTTCAAATTTGTAATAGCCGAGAGGTGCATTGGGTATCACCAGTTCGTCCTCATCAATTTGAGAGGAAATGTCTATCGGGTATGGCCCGGCAGAAAACGCAGACGGCGCCACCAGCACTTTTACCACCAGCAGGTTTGAGCTTCCGGTTACTTTTATTTCGCCCGTTGTACTGCAGCCTTCAACCTCAGCGCTTACACCCGGTTCCAGGTCAGGGTCGGTAATTTCAAAACTCTTTGTGGCAGTGTGGCCGCAGGCATCTGTTACAAGTACAGTATAGTTTCCTTCGGGCACCCAACTGCCGGGTATGCCGTAAACAGCAGTGTCAGTAAAATTTGGGTGGGTGGGGCTATACAACGCCGGGTTTGCCAAAAATGCCGCAGGTGCCTGTGTGAAGACAACAGTGTAGGGCGGGCGGAAGTTAGCCAGGCCTATCCCGAACTTATTATCATTACACCCTTCAATTTCAGGGTTAGCGTTTACAGATAGTTTTTGGTTTACGGCATTGTTGTTTCGGCTGTAGACATTACCGCAGGCATCTGTAACTTTCAGGTTATAAAAATATGACTGATTATGGTAAAATGGTATAATAGTTTCAAGGTTGCCGCCAGAATTTGAACCGCTGTTTACCACAACTGTCTGGGTAATAGGCGATGCACCTCCGGGAGGCATTATAGTATACACAAAAGTTAACGGATAAAAAATTTCATAACCTGTAATTGTACCGAAAAAATTTTTCACGCTAATTGTGCTGCATGATGGAAGTAAGCCAGATTCAATAGTAACCCCATCAATGGCAATATGTGGCAGCGCAGTTCCAAGTGTAATTGTTACAACCGATGCATCTCCGCAAGCATCATATACCCTTACCTGATATTGCCCTGCAGGCAGGCCAGTAAACATATTTGATGCCTGAAGCGGCTTTGTAACCGGGCCGGCAATAATTTCATATTGAGTGGCAGTACCGGATGTTACATTAACCGTAATCATGCCGTCATAGCCACAGCGAACACCTTGAGGAGTAAGGGTAAAATTGAGTTCTGCACCTAAATTAGCAATTGTAACAGTAGTCTCTGCTGTATTTTGCTCGGCGCCAAGAGTTTGCGTCGCTATAATTTTGTAATCACCTGCTGTCAGATTTATAACGGGGCTCGCTGTTACAGTTGCTACAGGTGTGGTAAGGTTAGGCAGCTTATATATTTTATAATCAAGCGTTGAGCCTGCTGTTGTGCCGCTGGTTGTGAAGGCAATTGAGCCCGTACCCAGGCAGGTTTGCGGTGTGGTAGTGGCATTTATAGTAAAATCTGGCAGTAGAGTTGCAAATGCAGTAAGGCTGAAAAGAAATGCCAGAATCGAAAAACTGAATTTTGTGGCGTATAATTTCGTCATTCGGTAGGTTTTATGTAAAACGTGCTAAGATAAAGTATTTAACAATACATTATGACATAACATCTTACACAAAATTAACCCTACCGGATATCAACTGTTAGCTGTTACCAGCGCAGTAATTTTTTTTATTTCCTGCTCTTTTTCCTTCGGAAAAATCAGCAATATTTTTTCTTTATCAACAACAATATAATCATCAAGCCCGTCTATAATAACAATCTTATCCTTATCTGTCCTGATTATGTTATTAGATGAGTTCTCAATGAATAGCTTTGCGTTAACAACTGTGTTGTTTTTTTCATCCTTTGGAAGCTTATCATGAAGCGAACCCCAGGTGCCAAGGTCATTCCAGTCAAAAGTTGCCGGGAGTACATAAACGTTCTGCGCATTTTCCATTATGGCATAGTCGATAGAAATGTTATCGGCCTTCGCATAATTTTCATTGATAAATTCTTTTTCAGCAGTGGTGTTATAGCTATCGTAGCCATTTTCAAAAAGTTCAGCTATTGCCGGCTGGAAATTTTTAAAAGCGCTGGTAACTGCCTGAACATTCCAGATAAAGATGCCTGCATTCCACACAAAATTGCCACTTGCCAAAAACTGCTTAGCCGTTTCATAATCAGGCTTTTCACGGAATTGCATCACTTTTTTAAGATTATTTCTGTCAGTTTTATCATATTCAATATAACCGTAGCCCGTATTAGGAAAGGTAGGCTGTATGCCGAGGGTTACAAGAACATCACTGTTTTGGGCAAAGTCAAAAGCCTGCTGCAGGTTATCTATAAAAGCAGCCTCGTCTTCAATCCAGTGATCGCTTGGGGCTACAACCATAACCGCATCAGGGTTCATTTTCTGTATTTTTAATGATGCATAAAGTATACACGGGGCCGTATTGCGCATGGCAGGCTCCAGCAGTATCTGTTGCTGGCTTACCTGGGGGAGCTGTTCCAGCACAATATCGTTGTAAATTTCGTTGGTGAGGATAAGTATATTTTCTGCCGGCACAAGCTGTGAAAGCCTGCTGAATGTTTTTTGTATCAGCGTGTCTCCTGTGCCAAGCATGTCATGAAACTGCTTGGGGAATTGTGTAGTGCTTACAGGCCAGAAACGCGACCCGACACCGCCTGCCATGAGTATGGCGTAGTAATTTTTGTTCATTATAAATATGCCTGTTTAATGCAGGATAAAGATTCTAAATATTTCCCGTACTGCGAAACGGATTAGCCTTTGTTTAACAATTACGGAAGCAGTTCTACCTCAGCATTGGGGTTGAACAGGTAAATCTTGCCTGTAGCTACTTCCACACACTCAAAACGCTTTACCCGCTGTGCGCCTTTTATAAATATTTTGCCTCCTTTTATCCTGAAGTGGCTGCCGTACGGAAGTTCAAATATATAGTTTTTGTCGGATTTTTCATCAAACTGCTTCAATGCAAGTGATAATGTTGCATCTGTATCGCTGCTGGCCTTCGGGTTACGGAAGTGCCTGGCAAGAAGTGGAAGCAGCTGCGGCGGAAATATCTCAGGGCGTATGAACGGTACCATCAGCCGTTGGAAGGTAAGCTTCCATTCATCGCCGTGCGGTTTTATGTTGCGCCCGAACTTTTCAAATGCTGCCAGGTGTGCAATTTCATGCACCAATGTCATTAAAAAGCGGTATTTATTGAGGCTGGCATTTACGGTAATACGGTGGTAGCCAGATGCATCGCGCATGTAATCGCCGTGGCGGGTTACGCGGTCATTCACAATTTTCAGGTGCACGCCATACAGCTTTATCAGCTCAAAAACCGGGTCGAGCGCATGTTCCGGCACATATTTTCCTAAAACCTCTTTCAATGTTACGGGGTGGAAGAAGATACCTGCAGTACCTTGCCGTTGAAGAATTTATTACCTGTCAATGCAAAGCCGTGAATGAAAGATGCCATCTCTCCGGCGGAAAGCGGTGCTTCATAACCGGGGAATGCCTCGCTCAGCATTTCGGTATTTACGGCGCCCAAAGCCAGCACGTTAAAAGCTATACCTTTGTCTTTATACTCTTCAGCGAGGAGTTCTGACAGGGTAGTGGCCGCACCTTTGCTTGAGCTGTAAGCCGAAAGCCCGGCAAATTTTATAGTTCCCTGCACACCGCCCATGCTGCTTATGGTTACCACATGCCCGCCGCTTTTCATATAGGGCAGCACAACGCGATTAAGCGCCGCTACGCCAAAAACATTCACGCGGTATATATATTCAAACTCTTCAGCAGATATCTCTTCAAAAGGCTTTAAAATAAGTGCGCCGGCGTTGTGGATTACTATATCAACATGGCGCCATGTCGAATTTAAAAATTCAGCTACAATATCAAGGCCTCCTGTTTCGGCAATATCGGCTCGTATGCAGGTTATCTTATCGCTGGCGGCAAACTCCTGTGGCACGTTGCGCGATATGGCAAGCACATTGTGCCCTTCATTGGCAAAGCGCTGCGCCAGCTGGTAGCCTATGCCGCGGCTGGTGCCCGTAATTACAATGTTTTTCATGATTTTTTCAGGGCAATTTCTTTTGTAGGTGCATTAATGATCTTGTCTGAAACCGGAATCATAAGCTGTATAAAGTCGCGCATGTGCCTGGTATCCATCTTGTCAAACTCATCATCCACATGATGGTAATACTTAAAAGTTGTCATTTCGGTAGTTGAAATGGTATGTGACGGAATATTGAACTCAAGGAAAAACGGGTAGTTGTCTGAATATTTGAAAAGCTGGTATTTCATCTCAAACTCATTTGAGCCTATGATTTTCTTGCCGGCATATTCATTTATCTTGTCTGCCATGTTACTGCGGCCATACCCTGTAAGGAATGCCTGGTTTTCGCCACCCAGCGGTACACCGGTCATTTCATAATTAAGTACAGTATACAGGTTAAAGTTCTGCGCTTTAAGCTTTTTAGCAAGGTGGTAGCTGCCTAAAAGCCCTTTTTCTTCAGCAGAGAAAAAACAGAACAGTATGCTTCGCTTATTGTTTTTAGCTTTCGCGTAATAGTTTACAAATTCGGCCACTGTGGTGGTGCCTGTGGCATTATCATTGGCTCCGTTAAAGATATCATCACCATCCACAGGTTTTGGGGAGATGCCTACATGGTCATAGTGCGCGCTGATGATAACAAACTCATTCTTAAGCTTTGGATCGGTTCCTTCAAGCACCCCGATGATATTGTAGGCAGGCTTATCGGTATTGCTCAGCGTATCCCGGTACGTTGCAAAGTAGGGCTTTATCTGGTTTTTCCTGAAAATTTCCTCAAGGTATTTAGCAGCCATTTCAGCGCCTTCACTGCCGGTGTCACGGCCTTTTAACTCATCGCTTGTAAGGAATTTAAGGGTAGTGACTACCGATTGCTCGCTTACAGAATATGTTGGTATGGCAACCTTTTTCTGAGCCTGTGCAGCTGTAAAGAATGATGCAGCTACAATAAAAGACAGGGTAAGTTTCTTCATTTTGGTTTGTTTGATTAATGATAAAGCTAATGTATAGATTCGCCACGAATTACACAAATTAAGGAGTAACACAGATTTAACGGGTTAAACTGATAAAAAATCCGTGCTAATCTGTTAAATCCGCGTCATCCGCGTTCCATAATTTATTCATAGCGTACCTCCCCGTGAAAAAGTTGTATCACATCAACTATTGGCGGATGCGTTTTAAGGATAAGATTTCCGGTAGAGTAGAGGGTGCCTCTGGCTTCAAGTGCGGGCCGAGCAATGATGTCATTACTGCTCCGGTGAAAGATCTGCAAATTTTGTGAAGTAAGGCCGCTTCCGTCAAACCTTGAATCGCCTGCGTAAAAATTTACCATCAGGTTATCGGCATTTCCGGAAATATCGTAAAAAGACGACTGGTTATCTTCAATAGTAAGATTTTGGCAGTTTATATTAAGCTTCCAGATGCCTGAAGGGCTTTTTCCATATAGTCCTGAACTAAGCTTTAGCGATGCGAAGTTAAGCACACCATTGTTCTTTACATCAAATTGAGATGCTGAATAAATGCCTTCAAGATTTGGGGTAGTTACATATACTGTTGTCAGGTTGTAATCACGCACCCAGTTGCACGATGTGCTGTTGGTCAGCTGAAGTTCGCTTCCAACAGTTTGTGCTTTTATTTCAGGTTTAAAGTTTTCCGGCGTTTTTATAGTTACGCGCTGTTCATCACCCTGAGTTATCACAAGCTCAATCCCTTCAGAAATTTTTATTGAAGTGAAAGCATCAACGGGCACATCATATTCTACAACATTACCTGCAGTACGGAAACATTCCGGCATAGTATCATCTGTACATCCTGAAAAGGTCAACACCACCAGGCATAACAATTTCAATATAAGGAAAGTTCGTAATTCGTAATTCATAATTCGTAATTCTAATAAAACCGTATTCCCACGTTCACTTCCATTACCTCGGCCTTTGCTGCATGCGTTTTAAGTGAAATTCCTGTAAATAATTCTTTGCAGATGTAATACTTCAACCCAATGCGCTGGTAAAACGTACCCTGGTCTTTAAATGGGGCATATACATATGCACCGGCCTGTACTTCAGCCGAAAGGTTATTGATGAATAGTTCATAACCTCCAAACACGCCGACTTTTCTATAATCAGTATTAGCATCGATGTTTTCTTCAGGATAAGCAACAGCTTTGTATTCGATATATTGCTTTAGAGACTGGCTCCAGAACACATCAGCCCCAAGCTGGAAAGCACTCTTGCGGCTTATCCGCTTATCGGCATATACTGATGCTGCATAATATGGCTTGCCGCCAATCCCTATAACGCCCGACTCATTATAACCACCCCTGAAAACAACATTGAATTTTACAGGTTCGGCATAATCGGTGCTGTCAGTTATTATAGTGTAGACTTGTTGTTGTTCTTTGCCAAAAGTATAATTAAGCCCTGCATTTACGGCAAAAGTATTGGTGCTGGTATTAGGCAGCCTCATACTCGCATTGCTGTGATGTATAAAAGCCAGGCCCGCCTGCACACCGAGCCCCTGCCATATATTTTGCCTGTTAAAGTTCAGCATAAAATAAGTTGAAGGCATAAAATGCGTGCTATACGCATAGTTGCGGAAGTTAGTTTCCCTGTCATAAGGGTTGGTATTGTAGGCAATACCCTGCCCGAGGCGCAATTGCAGGTTACGGTTAAAGAAGTAGAAATTATAATGTGCATACAGCCCATAAAGCTCGCCTAGGGTTTCATTGTGCATATCCTGGTAGTGGAATGAAAGGCCGTAATCAGGAAAATTAAAGGCACGTTGCCATTCTTTTTCACCAAATGTTTTACGGTTCAGGCTTAAGATAAATCCGGTTGGGTGGTTAGTGATAAGGTGCTGGATGGTTTCACGGTGCGGAATTATATTCCCATAAAAATATGATGCCTCAAAGTTATATACAGGCTTTTGCTGCGCGAGGAGCGCTGTGTGTAAAAAAGAGAAATAAAATGCAAAGCTGCTTCATGACTTTTGTGAGCCGACTAAGATAATATATTCATTTTATAATGGTTGAAATGCCATCGATTTGAAAGACAATAAATTAGTTAATTAATAAATGTAATTTTTTGTTAAAATTTCCTACATTTGGATACTTCAAACCAATCAATCTTACTATGAAATTAAACTACCTATCTTGCGGAAGAAGACTTTTTATTGCCCTTGCCGCGACATTAACGGGTTTTGGCGCTGGTGCGCAATCTACCCCTGTTGCAGAAACCCCCACACCAAAACAGCAAAAAATGCTGCAGCAACAGCCCCTTCTTTTTATTGAAAACCTAGGGCAGGTGAAAAATCATCACGGTGTAAAAGCGAATGATATATTATTTATCGCAAGAAATGCCGGTGCACAATTGTATATAACGGCTACGGGTATACATTACCAGTTTACTAAGGCCGAAAACAAGAAACAGAACCTAAACGCTGATAATCTGAGGCATGCTGCATCTAAAACCGAAACGCACAGGTTTACGGTAAGCCTGCAGGGTAGTAACCCAAAACCGCAGGTAGTAACTGAAAAGCAGTCGGATTATACAGAAAGTTACCTATTTGCCGGAAGCAATATTTCAGGAGCTAAATCATATGAGCAGGTAACGCTAAAAATGTTTATAAAGGTATAGACTGGGTGCTGTACAACAAAAACGGTTTCCTTGAGTATGATTTTATAGTTCACCCCGGAGCCGATATTTCGGACATAAAATTGAATGTTACAGATGCCGATAGAGTAAAAATTACAGAAAACGGGAGCCTGAATATAAAAACCCGCCTTGGTGAGGTTACAGAAAAAGCCCCTGTAAGCTTTGATGAAGCCGGTAAAAGCCTTGCAACATCTTTCCGACAAAATAATGACGGCTCTCTCGGCTTTAGTGTAGCAAATGCTCCTAAAGGCAAAATGCTGCGTATAGACCCTGAAGTGGTTTGGGCAACTTATTATGGCAGTGCAGGATATGATATTGCAGAGGCCTGTGCTGTAGACCTCAATGGGAATGTTTATTTAAGAGGCGGTACAACAAGTACATCCGGCATTGCCGCAGGAGGTTACCAAACAAGTGTAACCCAAAATGGTTTAGCAGGCTTTGTTGTAAAATTTAATAGTGCCGGGCAGCGTATTTGGGCAACTTATACAGATGGTACAAGCGCACTGTTTACACAAATAGCCGTTGATATTGCTGGCAATGTTTATGTAACAGGAGAAACCGCAGAGTATTGGGATTTTAACGCGACAGTTCATCAAACGTCTTATGGTGGTGGCAGCCTTGATGCTTACCTTATAAAAATAAATTCAAACGGGTCGCTTGGCTGGAAAACCTATTATGGCGGTAATGGTGATGATTATGGTAAATCGGTATCGGTTGATGCTAATGGCAATATTTACCTTACCGGATATAGCAACAGTACCAATAACATTGCTACAGCCGGTGCATTTAAGTCTAACCTTACTCCGAGTGAATTCAATGCCTGGGATGCGTACCTGGTTAAATTTAGCAATACCGGCAACAGGCTGTGGGCTACCTATGTTGGTGGCAGCAGCTGGGACAGAGCCGAGAGCTGTACTGTAGACGCAGCCGGAAATATATACATTGCAGGAGATACTTCAAGTACTAATGGAATAGCTTACAATGGGTTTAAAAATACTATTACAAATTCACTTCCAGATGGATTTCTTGTTAAATTTAACAGCGCAGGCCAACGCCTTTGGGGCACTTACTACGGAGGTGATAATTCTGAAAGTATTTATACCTGTACAACAGATCTGGGGGGCAATGTTTACATAGCGGGGCGCACCGAAAGCTGGACGGATATTGCTTTTAACGGTCATAAAAATAACGGGGGGCTGGGTAATATTGGCAATGTATTTAGTGGCGGAGATGGCTATCTTGTAAAATTTAAGCCTGACGGAAGCCGTGAATGGGCCACCTATTACGGAACAAATGAATATGACGACTGGGCAATGGCGTGTCGCGCCGACCTGCAGGGTAACATTTACCTTTCAGGTGTAAGCCAGACACCTACAGAGGAGCCTCTTCTGCCTTCAAAAGCATTTGTTATAAAATATAGCAATTCAGGTAAATATATCTGGGATGCAAATTATCAGGGTAACAACAGCTCATCTGGGTATGGTATGGCTGTAAGTACTTCGGGCCATGTATACCTCTGCGGAGCTACAAAAAGCACTTCAGGCCTGGCTACAGGCGGTTTCCAGAACACATTGGGTGGTGATTCAGATGCTTTCCTTATCAAAATAGATGGTTCGGGCAGTTACAATTGCTCTCAACCTAAATCACTCGCCGTAGTTGTAACTTCATCTGCCGCAGCTGTTATATCATGGGCTGCACCTGGCACCGGCACGCCTGTAGGGTATGAGTATGCCGTTACCCAAACTGACGAAGCTCCGGAAAGCGGTATAGAAACCACTACTACAACAATTAATCAGACAGGCTTATCGGCAGGTCAATATTACCTATATGTAAGGGCCATTTGCGCACCGGGCAGATTCAGTGAGTGGGCAAGCCTTTCGTTTTGCGCTTTACCGGCGCCAACAGCAGCCCCACAGGAATTATGTGGAGGGCAAACCATTGCAGACTTAGAGGCTGTTGGTTCAGGATTACAGTGGTATTCACAGGCATCCGGAGGCACTGCACTTGCATCATCGCAAACTGTCGCTATGGGTACCTATTATGTTTCTCAGGCTATTGACGGATGTGAAAGTGCGCGTACAGCGGTTGCCATAACAGTAAATCCTTCTAAAACGTATTATGAAGATGCCGATGCCGATGGTTATGGTAACACTGATAGTACACTTACTGCTTGTACAAAGCCTATGGGTTATGCAGAAAAGCCTGGTGACTGTGACGATGCTGATGCAGCAGTACAGCTTTGCCCAGGTGTAGTTTATACAAAAATAAGTGCAGACTATTGTGGTGCAATCGTATCAGCAATGAGCACGATGGTATATGCTAATGCTGCGATGGGTGTTTCAGGTTACAGGTTCCGTATTTCCACAAACGCTGATGATGCCATGGTTTTGGAAAAAACTACACGCTGGTTCAGATTAAATGAGTTTGCAGGTGCATCTTTTGCGACTCAATATACTGTTGAGGTTGCAGTATTTGCTAACGGAGAGTGGCAGCCTTACGGAGAAAGCTGTACAATTACAACTCCTGCATTCCCCGTTACAAAAGTCAGCACACAATATTGCGGCACTACTGTATCATCATTTAATTCACTTGTTTATGCCGATGGTGTAGCTATGGCATCAGCCTACAGGTTCAGGATAAGTGACGGCATCATAACATCAATAGTAACAAAGCCTGCACGTTATTTTATAATAAACGAGATACCAGGCTATACATATAATAAAACTTATGTGATAGACGTTGCGGCCCAGATAAATGGCGTTTGGGGACAATATGGCAGCGCCTGCAGCATTAGTACAATGGCAGTTCCCGGCACACAGCTTGAGTCAGTATACTGCGGCACTACTGTGTCATCATTCGCATCTCTTGTGTATGCAACTTCAGTACCACTGGCCACACAATATCTTTTTCGTATCACAACAGGCAGTATAACTATGGTTGTAAGCAAACCCGCAAGGTATCTTGCAATAAATGAGATTCCGGATTATACATATTCAAGAACGTATTCAATAAGCGTTGCAGTCCAGGTTAACGGCGAATATGGCAGTTTTGGCCCGTCATGTACTATAACTACTATGCCGGTGCAAACAAGCCAGCTTGCCAGTGGCTATTGCGGTGGTACAATGCCAAAAGTCAAATCTGTGGTTTATGCCAACCACATATCTCAGGCTACGCGTTACCGCTTTAGTATAGATTATGCCGGCAATACTTACATACTTGAAAATACAGCACGTTATTTCGGATTATATAGTATTCCGGGTAATACTTACGGCCGCACATATACTGTTAGGGTGGCAGTAGAAGTTGCGGGTCAATGGGGCCCTTATGGCGAACCTTGCACCGTTAGTACACCAAATTCATCAACAGGCCGTCCCGGAAGTGCTGATTTTGCTGTTGAAGCAGAAATTACCGATTTAAAGGCAGCTGTCAGGGTTACATCATACCCCAACCCATATACCGATATCTTTACAATTGAAATGGACACACCAAGCCAGGAAAAAGTTGTTGTCCGCGTGTTTGACATGAATGGCAGGCTGGTGGAAGATATCACTGTTTCACCTGAAGAGCTTGCCTCGCAAAAGCTTGGCAGCAGGTATGCGGCAGGTGTGTATAATGTGATTGTAACACAGGGCGATTACATAAAAACCTTTAAAGTTGTTAAGAAGTGATTCTTATAGTTTAAAGCTAAAACCCGCAGTGAGAGCTGCGGGTTTTTTATTTTTTTCAATCGAAAAATCGAAAAATCGAAAAATCGAAAAATCGAAAAAATCTAGTTTAAAAGTCCCGCCCTCTTGAGCAATGCTTCTGGCTTGGGTTCCTGCCCGCGGAAACGTTTGTACAATTCCATCGGGTGTTCTGTGCCGCCTTTTGTAAGGACAAATTCTTTAAATTTTGCAGCGGTTTCAGGATTGAAAATTCCCGTTTCAAGGAAATATTCAAAGGCATCGGCATCAAGCACCTCAGCCCATTTGTAGCTGTAGTACCCTGCTGAATATCCTCCCTGGAAAATATGCGAGAAAGCTGTGCTCATCACATTTTCAGGTACATCAGGATACAACTGTGTTGAAGCGAATTGTTCCATTTCAAACGTTTTCACGTCGGTTACATTTGCAGGGTCGGTAGCATGCCAGCCCATGTCAAGCATACCGAAGCTCAATTGGCGCAGTGTTGCCATACCTTCAAGAAAACTGGCACTTTCCTTTATCTTGTCAACATATTCTATCGGGATAACTTCTCCCGTTTGGTAATGGTGGGCAAACAGCGCAAGGGCTTCCGGCTCATAACACCAGTTTTCCATCACCTGGCTCGGCAGTTCCACAAAATCCCAGTAAACGCTTGTACCGCTAAGGGTTGGGTATGTAGTGTTGGCCAGCATACCATGAAGCGCGTGCCCAAACTCATGGAAAAGCGTAGTGACCTCGTTAAATGTAAGCAATGAGGGCTTTGTTTCGGTAGGCTTTGTGAAGTTGCAAACTATAGATACATGAGGCCTTTCATTTACGCCATTTTTTATGTATTGCGGTTTGAACGATGTCATCCACGCACCGTTTCGTTTACCTTTTCTGGGAAAGAAATCAGCATAGAAAACAGCCACAAGTCCGTTATCGTCATGCACTTCAAAAGTTCTTACGTCTTTGTGGTATTTATCAATGTCAAATACTTCTGTAAACCTGATACCGAATAGTTTACCTGCAATCGTAAACGCACCTTCAAGCACTTTTTCCAGCTGGAAGTAAGGCTTCAGCTTTTCATCATCAAGATTGAAAAGCTTTTGTTTAAGCTTTTCAGAATAGTAGGCGCCATCCCATTTTTGGAGGCTGTCAATACCGTCAAGTTCTTTTGCAAAATTTTCAAGTTGTTTAAATTCTTTTTCCGCAGCGGGCTTGGCTTTATCAAGCAGGTCACTTAAAAAATCTTTTACCTTCTGCGGGCTTCCGGCCATACGTTCTTCCAATACAAAATCGGCGTGCGATGCATAACCAAGCAATTTTGCGCGCTCATGTCGCAGTTTTGCAATTTTGATTACAATATCACGGTTATCATATTCATTGCTATTATAGCCTTTAGCGCCAAAAGCAAGAGCCAGTTTTTTACGTAATTCCCTATTATCAGCATACGTCATAAACGGCAGGTAGCTCGGGTGGTCCAGCGTGAAGATCCACCCCTCTTTATCCTGGCTTTTGGCAAGCTCGCGGGCAGCTTCAATAGCGCCTTCAGGCAGTCCTGAAAGGTCTTTTTCATCAGTAATATGCAATTGGTAGGCATTGGTTTCGGCCAATACGTTCTCACCAAATTGCAGGCTTAGTTTTGAAAGTTCTTTATCAATGCTGCGGAGCTTCTCCTTGTCAGCTTCCGGCAGGTTAGCGCCATTCCGGGAGAAGCCTTTATATTGTTTTTCCAGTAATGTAGATTGCTCGGTTGTAAGGTTTAGGTTTTCCCTTTTATCATATACTGCTTTCACACGTTCAAACAAAGCTTTGTTCAGTCGTACATCATTACCAAACTCGCTTAGCATCGGCGATACTTCCTGGGCAATTTGTTGTATCTCATCATTTGTCTCAGCAGAATGGAGGTTAAAGAAAATGCTGCTTACACGCTCCAGCATTTCACCGCTGAATGACATTGCTTCAATCGTGTTTTCAAAAGTCGGCTCTTCCGGGTTATTTGTAATGGCATCAACCTCTTTTTTTGCATCGGCGATGGCTTTTGTAAAAGCCGGCAAAAAGTGTTCGTTTTTAATCTGGCTAAAAGGTGCCGTATCGTATTTTGTAGAAAATTTATGTGTAAGCGGATTCATCAGTTTAGTTTTTTAATAGTTCAGCTTTAAGGTTTTGCTTAGTGATGCCAACCTGCATCAGCAACTCCCAAATTTCAGCTTTAGATTTGTTCTGCAGCAGCGAAAATAATTTTTCCTTTCCGTATTCTTTTATAATTTTTTCACAAATCACACCACCCACAATATAAGCTGCCGGTGTTTCATTATCTATATATTCTCTTTCAAAAGGATTATTAACCAAAACGGTCAAATCTGGATTATTGTTTTTAAGGTATTTCAAAAGCTTTTTCTTATGAAAGTTATAGTCATGTATACCACTTCCTCCGAAATATGTGGCAATCCCTTCGTTAAAGAATGTCGGGGCATTGGGGTATAGATGGGCAATATAGGCATGCACAATTTCATGTGTATAGTACTCAGAATTATTACCTGAATAAATGATGTTTCCCGGTTCAGCAAGGCCGCCGGTATCAGATATGTACATCATTGGGTTATAATCAAAGCCCTGTGTACGGAATAATTCTACAGGGTCTGTACACGAATAGTAAGTAATGTTAATTTGCTTGCACCCAAAAAATGAACATAGTTTTTTAATGTCTGCTTCCTGTCGCCTGGCTTCAGCTTCGTTGAAAGTTTTTTGAGGCGAAATATAATAGTAAACGCTCCCATACACAATTTTCTTCCAAGCAGACGTAGCATGATCTATATAGCTGCTAAAGATAACATTATTACCACTTGTATTGGCTATGAGGTTATAAATGGTCCTGATGGTATTTTCTTTCGTTTCGGGATTATGGCCAACATATGCAAGCTTTACAATTCTTTTGTCCGGGTCTTTTGTGCTGACGATGTGCATTAGGGAAGGCTGGTAGAAACTGTTTCCGTACCTGCTGTGCTCAATGTTGTTCAATGCGGAATGGGGTTAACGAACTTCTTAAAATCTGATGCCAGCCAGTATTTGTTTGATGTGGCAGACTGATTCTTGGTTTCGATGAACGCCTGTAATACTGTAATAATCCTTTTATTTACTGCATCTTCACGATCAATACCGAGAGCGACAGATAGTTTTATTGGTAAGACATCGGCTGATTGGGGCCGGCAGCTTAAGGTGAGCAGTAAAACTAAAATCAGCGCAGTATATCTCATCAGCTTCTGCTCTTCAAATCATCCGATGCCTTATTTACCGCTTCGCGAAGGCTGTGCTTGTAAGCTATTATTTTCATTAGGACGCCTTTGTCATGGCTCCCGATTATCTGTGCTGCCAGTATGCCTGCGTTTTTGGCACCGTTAAGCGCAACTGTAGCAACAGGCACGCCGCCCGGCATCTGGAGGATAGAAAGCACGCTGTCCCACCCGTCAATAGAGTTACTTGATTTTACCGGTACGCCAATTACCGGCAGGGGAGACATTGATGCCACCATACCGGAAAGGTGCGCTGCACCACCGGCACCTGCTATAATCACCGATATTCCACGGGTATGCGCATCTTTGCTGAATTCGAATAGTTTTTCGGGCGTACGATGAGCCGAAATTATGTCTACTTCAGTATCAATCCCAAATTCTTTTAATATATCTATGGCATCCTGCATAACCGGCATATCGCTGATGCTGCCCATTATTATTGCTACTTTCATGCTTGTAAGTTTATTGTTTGTGGTTTGTAGTTTTTCAAAATTGCCTCCTGTGACTGCGACTGTAAACTTATTGGCTTATTACCCGTATCGTATTCTTTACTTCTTCGGCAATTTTACGTGCCTTGTCAACATCTTTGTTCACTATGGTTACATGGCCCATTTTGCGGAAAGGGCGTGTTTCTTTTTTACCGTATATATGCGGAGCCACACCGCCGAGGCTCAGTATTTTTTCGATGTTCTCATACACCACTTTACCGCTGTGACCTTCAGCGCCTACAAGGTTTACCATAATGCCCGCAACTTTGCTTTTAGTATTGCCAAGAGGCAGATCAAGTATCGCCCTAAGATGCTGTTCAAATTGCGACGTATAGCTTGCCTCAATGCTGTAATGCCCGCTGTTATGCGGCCTTGGGGCCACTTCATTCACCAGTATTTCATCATCTTCTGTCTGGAACATTTCAACTGCGAGTAAACCTACATGCTTAAACCTTTCACCAACCTGTAAAGCAATGTTTCGGGCTTTTTGAGCTACTGCATCATCAATCCGCGCCGGGCAAATTACATACTCAACCTGGTTGGCTTCAGGGTGAAACTCCATTTCAACAACTGGGTACGTAGCTACCTGTCCTGATGGATTCCGCGCCACAATCACCGCCAGCTCATTCTTAAACGGTACCATATCTTCAGCAATGCACTGTACATCAGGCAGGCCTTCAAAACTCTCCATGCTGCGGATGACTTTTACGCCGTTGCCGTCGTAGCCGAATTGCGTGCTTTTCCAAACAAAAGGCATAGTGATGTTTGCGGCCTTCAATTCCGAAAGGCTTTCAAATCTTCTGTACGGTGCGGTAGGGATATTATTGTCTCTATAAAAATCTTTCTGTGTGCCTTTGTTTTGTATTTGTTTGAGTGTGGCAGGCGAGGGGTAAACTTTAACACCTTCACTTTCAAGCTTTTCAAGCGCTTGTACATTCACATGCTCAATCTCAAAGGTCAGCACGTTTACCTGTTTGCCAAAGTTATACACTGTGTCAAAATCCATGAGGCTGCCGGTGAAGAACTTATCGCAGCCAACGCGGCATGGGGCTTCATCGCTCGGGTCAAGCACGTATGTTTGTATGTCCATCCGCCGTGTTTCTGTAAGCAGCATTTTGCCCAGCTGGCCTCCGCCTAAAATGCCCAGTACAAAATCTGAAGAAAAATAATTCATTGTTGTGTTGTTGTTTGTACGCCAAAGATACTAATGCTATCTAAAATAATTTTAAATGCTTCGCTATTTCTATTTTAGTGAGGAAAGTTGGTTGTAAGTTTTTACATAATTTTAGCATTTGTGCTTCGGCATTATCCAGATTTATATTTGTATTTTAGAGGTTCACTTTTTCTTATACAGGAAACAGACTTTACATATATGAGATTAACCGTAGAACGTAAACCTGCCAAGGTATTGCCGGATACCAAAAGGGTAATAGCACGATTTTTCTTTAATGGCGAAGAACGCGCCGTAGAACTTATTAAAAAAATATTGAAACTGGATAAAGATGAGGTCTTTGGGCTTGTTTCACCAATGCTCCAGGATTTCTCAAAAAGGCACCGAAACATCACGCGAAAACTTTTCAGGCATTGCGAAAGGGTAAAACAGGACATTGCGACAGCGGGTGGAGATTATAACAAGCTTGACGATTTTACAAAGCTGCTTATCGGCGCTTATTTTACGCATGAATATTCAATTGAGTCGGCAGCGTTTTTTAATCCTTCGATAGTACCGGATCCTGACCAGACCAATCTTGAAGAAGGGCAGCTGCGTGTTATAATAAGTTTCAGGGCAGTGGGAGAGGGGCACGTGTCATCTGTAGTGTTCCGTCGTGCGCTTATTGACAGGCATAATAATATCACAGTAATACCTGCCGGGAATTATATTGATGAGGCGGAGAACATCCATAACGTAATTTACCAGAAGCGTTTGTTCTTGCGTAAGGCTGAGGAAGCAGACATCAATCCGGAATTCCTGAAATCAGTTACTGACAGGCTGGAAGACCGTTTTGACTATGATCAGCTGAAAGGTTTGGTGCTTGAAGCTAAAAAAGATGCTACAGACCAGGCTATGATAAAGCAATTTAACCTGATGCTGGCGTTGAGTGACAGCTACAGGCGAATTACCTTCTCAAAAGATACAGATATTAGTGACAGGGTAATTTTCCCGATAAGCGATTTTGAATCGAAAGGTATTGAAGATGCCCGTTTTGTGAAGTTTACCGATGATAACGGCAAAACCATCTACTATGCAACCTATACTGCATATGACGGCATTCATATCATGCCGAAACTGCTGAAGACAACCGATTTTTACGAGTTCAAGACCAGTCCGCTTCACGGTGCCGGTGCAAAAAACAAGAACCTGGCGCTGTTCCCGAGGAAAATAAACGGCAAATACGCTATGCTCTCCCGCATTGACGGCTGGAATAACTACCTTATGTACAGCGATAACATTAACGAATGGGAAAATCCTATCAAGATTCAGTGCCCTGAATACCCTTGGGAATTTGTACAGATCGGCAACTGCGGTTCGCCAATTGAAACCGAATACGGATGGCTCGTAATAACGCATGCCGTTGGCTATATGCGCAAGTACAGTATCGGTGCGTCTTTGCTCGACCTTGATAACCCGGAAAAGGAAATTGGCCGCCTGCGTGACCCGCTCATTGTGCCCAATCCTGATGAGCGTGAAGGCTATGTGCCGAATGTAGTGTACTCCTGCGGGTCTGTAATACATAATGGCGAGCTTATACTGCCTTATGGCCTTAGTGACCACAGCTCTGGCTTTGCAACGGTAAACCTTAAGACGCTGCTTGACAGGCTAAGGCATGGCGGATAATTAATGAATTGATGGAACAGGCTGATACCGGTGTTGCCGGTGGTTTTTTCGGGAAGAACCCGGTTTTAAAGATTCGGGAGTTTCTCGCGTTTCTTGCTGTGCGGTTCGGGCTCATGTTTTCGCTCAACATGCAGTCTACCATTATTTTTTACTGGGTATACCATATTACTAATGATAAGCTTTCCCTGGGTTTAGTTGGCCTTGCTGAAGTGATACCGGCACTTAGTTTTTCGCTCTTATCCGGCCACTTTGTCGACCTCAACGAAAAGCGGAAGATGGTGCTGTTATGCATTGCAGGGTATATTGTCCTGGCATTTTCGCTATTTTTATTAACTACTCCATTTTCACATAACAGCCTCGGCACACAACAGACATTATACTTCATTTACGGACTAGTTTTTGTGGGTGGCACCATACGCTCGTTCATGGGGCCATCGGTGTTCTCATTGTTTGGCCTGATATTGCCCAGAGAGCATTATGCGAATGGCACCAGCTGGAGCAGCCTTGCCATGCAAACAGGCGGAGTACTCGGCCCGCTTGCCGCAGGGCTTATGATTGCCATTAACGGAGTCATCACTGGGATGTTCACGGTACTGGTTATTCTTGTCTTGCTACTTATCCCCATATTTTACATCAAAAGAAAACCCATTCTCAAAAAGGAAAAAGAACCCATATTGCAAAGCCTTACGCAGGGCGTACGGTTTGTGGTTAAGACCCCTGCTTTGCTTGGGGCTCAATTGCTCGATATGTTTTCGGTGTTATTTGGCGGGGCAGTCGCGCTGCTTCCGGTCTACCAGAAAGAAATTTTGCATGTAGATGAAGTCGGCTTCGGAATATTGCGCTCAGCGCCGGGAATAGGGGCGCTCATTACACTTGGTATCCTGGCGTTTTTACCACTGCGCAACAATCCGGGGCGCAAGCTGTTCTTTGCCGTTGGCGGGTTTGCGGTATGCATTATCATATTCGGGCTTTCTACCAACTTTATCCTCTCATTTGCCATGCTGCTGCTCTCAGGTATGTTTGATTCCGTGAGTGTGGTTATCCGCAGTACTATCCTTCAGCTCGTAACACCCGACGCTATGCGCGGCAGGGTAGCGGCGGTGAACACCATGTTTGTAAGCTCATCTAACGAACTTGGCGATTTTGAAAGCGGCGTTATGGCACACTGGCTTGGTACTGTAAGGGCTGTTGTAACAGGCGGATTCATCACGCTGGGTGTGGTAGCGGTGACCTTCTTCAGTGCGCCACAACTGCGAAAATTCAGTTTTGAAGATCAGGCGAAAAGGGAAGATGAGAAACAGTAATTTAGTCTTCCGCAGTTTCTACATCGATAAACTCTTTCTCCGTTTTTGAGATTACGATAGTCGCCACACCATTGCCTATAAAGTTGGTAATGGCCCGTGCCTCGCTCATAAATTTATCTACCCCCAAAAGAAACGCAAGCCCCTCTAACGGTATTTTATGTATGGCGGTAAGCGTTGATGCTAACACAATAAAACCGCTGCCGGTAACCCCAGCAGCGCCCTTGCTTGTAACCATAAGCAGGCCTATAATCGTGGCTATCTCACCCCAGGTAAGGTGCACATCATACAGCTGCGCCAGGAATATAACAGCCATCGAAAGATAAATAGATGTACCGTCGAGGTTGAAGGAATAGCCTGTTGGTACCACAAGCCCTACGACTGATTTGCTGCAGCCCATTTTCTCCAGCTTGTTCATAAGGTTGGGCAACGCCGCTTCAGATGATGATGTGCCCAGAACAATGAGAAGTTCTGCCTTAATGTATTTGATAAAGCTCCAGATACTCAGCTTGTAATACCGCATGATGCTGCCCAATACCAGGAAAATGAACAATAGCATCGTAACATAGAAGGTAATCATCAGCTTACCAAGCGGAATAAGGGTGTGTAAACCAAATTTGCCAACGGTGTAGGCCATGCCGCCAAATGCTCCCAGCGGCGCCAGGTACATCACAAATTTTAGCAGTTTAAAAACAAAGTTGGAGGCTTTGTAAAGCAGGTGAACTGCCTGTTCGCGTTTGCAGTAGTAATTAAGCGCGATTCCGGTAATGATCGCGACGAGCAACACTTGTAATGTGATATTTGAAAGGAAGAAGTCAATCCAGCTAAATTCGGTTGCAGGGTTCGCCGTGTATTTTGAAGGGTCCTGCATCTGCAGCCCGCTCTTGTCAATTTTTCCCGGCTGGATGAGGTAAGCTACCGCAACACCTATTGCCAATGCAAAAGTTGTTACAATTTCAAAGTAGATCAATGCCTTAATGCCAATGCGCCCCACTTTCCTGAGGTCGCCCATGCCGCTGATGCCGAGCACTATTGTCAGAAAGATGATCGGCGCTATGAATACTTTGATAATGCTGATGAACCAGTCGCCTATCAGCTTCATCTGCACACCTGTTTCAGGATCATAATGCCCCAGCAGGATACCTGCAATAATGGCTATAAGTACCCAGAAAGTGAGGTTGGTAAGAATGCGGAACATAAGCCCCTGCTTTTTTTCGATGGTAGTTTCAGGACTCATTTTTGGCATTTTAGGTTACTCAAAGTTACGCCTTTATTTTTTTAAGGATGTCCTTTGCAGCGGCCTTATATCCTGCAGAATGATGAGGGAAATCCTGCTGCAGGATCATTTTCAATTCCGGATAAATCCATTCTTCTTTCTTTCCGAAGAGATACAAAGCCCTCATGGCATATGCCTTTGTTGCAACCTTTGCATTGCCAATGAGCCAGTCAAAACAGGCCTCTGTCATTTTTTGCAGCATAGCACTCGTCAGGAAATTATCCATTTTGTCCTCTTCAATTGCAGCAAACATAGTTATTTTAGAGACAGAACGCAGCGCTCCTTCGTGTTTATAAAGAGACAGTCTCTCACACAGGTCGTTCAGATAAGGCCGCAGCCACATTATGTCTTTTTCCATCACCAACTCAAGCGACCAGCAGGCTTTATAATGATTTTTATCATCCGGATTTAGTGCCATGGCCATCATTTCGGGCAGCAGCGACAAGTCGTTTATTACCATGCCCGAAATTTCATCACGTATAGGGCGGTGAGCTGTGCTGTTGGCTATTTTCTTTTGAAATGCAGTTTCCATAATCGGTTTCGCTAAAATATAAATTTGCAGCGTAATGCAGATTGATTATTTTTAGCTAACCAAAGCAAAACACTATCAGAACGCTATTTCTTTTCCTGGCATTTTGCTGCATATCGTCTCACGCGCAGCAATCTGACACCATTTCACGGTGGAGTGTGGGTGCAGCCTATGGTTTCGGCCGTGAATTTAAGCAGCGCAATTACACGTATGACAACAGCTATGTGCAGGCGCAGGTATATTACACGCTCAACCCCGGCAAAAAATGGCAGTACCAGGTAGCCCTTATGCCTGAAATTAATTTTGCATCGCACAAACTCCAAAACCTGTATTTTGTAAAACCTGATGAGCCTGATTATGAGTATAAGCGCGAAATTTATACCAGGCAGAAAGACATCCGTGAATATATCCTCAATGTGGCGTTTTTCGTGCGGCGGAATATCACCAGGAACTTCAGCATGTACGCTATGGCAAATATTGGCCCTATGATAACCGATACTGAAACCGAACGCCTCTCGAAAGGGTTTGCCTTTTGCGATGTTTTTGCTATTGGCGCAAGTTATGCTATTGGCGGAGTGCTGCTTGATATCCGGCCGAACGTGCGCCATGTTTCCAACGGTGGGCTGCAGGACAGCAATGCAGGTTTCAACTCCTACAATTTTACTTTTTGCGCAATAGTGCCGCTTTAGAAGATGTAACTGAAAGAAATATTGCCGTAATAGTTGGCAGGAAGGCCGGGATAATAATAGCGTGGCGCCGCACCGCCGAATCCTGTAGCATTTACTAACACCATTGAAGCGTAATGTGCATTGCCTGCATTGTTTACGCCTGCTGAAATATGTGAGACAAAATTCCGGAAAAGTTCAAAACGGTAACCGGCCTTGATATTCAACAGGTTATACGACTCGCTGTAAACCGAATTGGCATCGTTAAGCGGAATATCATCCACAAAATAGTAGTCACCTGAAAGATATAGGCCATAGGCCGTAAATGTCACTCCGGCAGTAACCTTATTGGCAGGCACTCCGGTAAGGTCATTGCCTGAATAATCTACACCGTTATTGTTGAACTCCTTAAATTCATATTTTCCTATGCTCGCATTCGCGTAAGGCTGCAACGATATCCTGTTGGAAATCTGCCAGTTGTAGGTCACTGCAGCTTCAATTCCCTGATGGATGGTTTCGCCGGCGTTGATGCCCACGTACTGATCGTCACCCACGCGTTGCGCCACGAGAAGGTCTTTTATCTGCATGTGGTAAAGTGACACTTCTGCATACAGGTTTCTGTCAAGGAAATAGAACTTACCTCCAATCTCAAAATTATAGCCATTCTCCGGCTTTATATTAGGGTTGATAGTACCGTTTTCCGTAAGTGTTTCTTCGATGGAAGGCAGAGAAAACCCCCGGCTTGCAGATGCGTAGATTGTATGTAATGATGAAGGTTTATACAGCACCGAAACCTGTGGCGCCCAGATACCGTCATAGCTATAGCTTTCCGAAGATGTTGGGGCAGGGAAAGTATTGTCCAGCGAAAAATGCGTCTTATTGTAGTTGAGCCCCGCCTGCATTTCAAACTTCGGGGCGAGTTGCAGCCTCATCTGTGCAAAGGCATTTATGAAGTTCCTGTCCTGCTCTGTTTTTGTAAGCTGTTCACCTTCAAGGCTGCCGTTGCCGTTATTGTCTTCGTACAAGTTGGCAAGTGTACCCCCTTTAAACCCATCCTTAAAATATTCGATTCCGGCAATGAACTGTGATTTCATCCCAAAGATATTTGTATCGGTAAAAAACTGCGTGCGTGTACCATAAGCAGTAGTATTCTGTTTCAGGATGTCAAACGGCCTCGGCTCGTAATTCTCCTTCAAATTAATGAAAACTGAGGTTGAATTCTTCAGCCAGGTTGCAGGCTGCCAGTCATACGCCAGTCCTGCAAGCCATGAATCATATTCTTCATAACCTTTGGCCGATTTCCAGGTGAAAGCCGCTGCCCTTGGGTTATTTTGGAAAGTATTCTTGTCGATTGAGCTCGGGATGAATGCCTTCATGTAAGTGTAGTTTCCAAAATACGTCAACCCGCTTTTCTCCCTTCGGAAAAGTTCACCTGCCAGCGTTACGCCTTCGCGGTTATAGGCGCTGTTTTCACGCCAGCCATCAGTTTCCAGCTTATGGTAATTGATGTTGAGGCTGCCTGTTGCAGTTGCAAACCCGTAATTGATGGTGTTCTTCATCAGCCCGTAGGAACCGTGTGTAGTGCTTATGGCTGCCCTGTGTCCAAGTATGTTTGAGAACTTTGGCGTAAGCAAAATAGCACCTCCAAGTCCTGCACCATACAAGCTCGATAGCGGACCTTTTATCACCTCAATCTGGCCTATCACCTCAAGGTCAATGTCTTCAATAGTGGTTTCGCTATCGCCTGATGTAAGTGGGATGCTGCCATAGAAAGCGCGTATTTTATTGGTTCCGTAAGGTGTCCTCGCCCCAATGCCCCGGATAGAGATACGGTTGGTGTTGATACCACCCGACTGCATAAAAACTCCGGGGAGCGTGTTCAGCACCGGGCTGATATCGCTAAGGTTATTTCGCTGTAAATCGGCCGGGGTAAGTATGCTGATTGATGCAGGTGCATTCAACAGGCTGTCGTTTATGTGGTAGCTGCTTATGGTTACAGGCTGAAGTTGTTGCGTATTCCTGAAATCTATTGCAGGAATCATACTCGCAGTTCGGATAGTATCCTGCGCAAAAATACCTATACAGGGAAATAGAAGCGATGTGATGAATAATATAACACCTACAATGTTTTTGAAACCTTGCAGGTGCTGCGTAAAGAGGATTAAATGAGATTTCTCCTTCGTCGAAATGGAATATAATTCAAAATTCAAAATTTAAAATTCAGGATTATTTAGAATATGAAACCCTCCATATCGTGTTCCCATTGTCGTCATTTACCAGCAGCGAGCCGTCAGTCATCATAGTAACGTCAACAGGGCGCCCATATACTGTAGCTTTTTTTCATCCTGAATGAAGCCGGTTAAAAAGTCCTGCGGCGGGCCCGAAGGCTTACCGTTTTTAAACGGCACAAATAATACTTTATAACCCGTAAGCACAGAGCTGTTCCAAGAACCGTGCTGGCCTACAAACGCGCCATTTTTATATTGCGCCGGGAATTTATCTTTGGTGTAGAAAGCTATCCCAAGCGATGCTGTATGGTTCCCTACAGGCACATCAGGTACAATGGCTTTGGCTACCAGGTCTTTTGCTTTTCCCTTCAGGCGCGGGTCTTCAATCTGCCCGAAGTAAGAGTAAGGCCACCCGTAAAAGCCGCCCGGTTTTACGCTGGTAATATAGTCAGGCACCAGCCCGTCACCCAGCCCGTCACGCTCATTTACTGCCGTCCACAGCTCACCGTTTGCGGGGTTCCAATCCATCCCCACCGGGTTGCGCAGGCCGCTTGCATACAGTTTTTCACCGGTGCCGTCAGGATTCACTTCAAGTATTGCCGCACGGCGCACTTCTTTCTCAAGGCCATATTCGCCTACATTACTTGCCGAGCCAACCGAAATATAAATCTTAGAACCGTCAGCGCTGGCAATAAGGTTACGCGTCCAGTGGTTGTTATAGCCTCCCGCGGGGAGTTCTACAATTTTTTCTCCCTTGCCCTGAAGTTTGGTATCGCCCTCTTTATAAGGGTAGCGGTATAATCCGTCAGTGTTGGCAATGTAGAAATAGTTTTTCAGTATTAGTAATCCGTAGGGCTTATTAAGGTCTTCAGCAAAAATAATTTTGGTTTCGTAGGTGCCGTCTTTGTCATTATCGCGCAGCAGCCTCACCTGGTTACCACTGTTGCGTGTGCCGGATTCTGCTACAAAAATATCGCCGTTAGGGCCAATGTATGTATTGCGCGGGTTCTTCAGGTCTGTTGCAAATTTGGTTACCGTAAAACCTGCAGGAGCTTTAGGGCCCTGTCCTTCAGGCCAGTCTTTCATACTGTTTTGCTTCGTTACAGACTCAGTTGAGTATGGTGCCGGCAATGTAATGTCGCCAATAGCGGTTTTTACTATATCGCTGCCCTGGGCGCGCCCTTCTTTCTTTTCTTTTGGTGTGGCCTGCCCGTTGCAGGATGTAAGCGACGCAAAGGCCAGTACTGTCGCCATCAATGCAAGTGTCTTCATTATAAATCTTTTTAGTGGATGCTATTTTGAACGAATTTACTTATTTGCTAAATTTTTACCGAACTAACCCCCTGAATCTTAAACATACTTTAACATTCTTAAAATTGTCAGAAAATAAGAAGTGCAAATTATACTGCTGTACTGTAATTAGTATATTTGCAAATTATACCAAACCAAAAAATTAAAGTGATACAGCTTCACGATAAACAATTTGTGCCTTTTATCCCGGCAGAAGAAATTGAAACCGCAATAACACGTATGGTACGCCAGGCCGAAGATGACCATGTAGGCGAAGTTCCGGTTTTTATAGGAGTGCTCAACGGCGCTTTTATGGTAGTTTCAGACTTTATGAAACGCTATAGCGGGCCATGTGAAGTGAGCTTTGTTAAGCTGGCTTCTTATGAGGGCACAGAATCGACCCATGATGTAAAGCAGCTGATAGGGCTGGGGCAGAATCTTACAGGGCGCTCAGTAGTTATTATTGAAGATATTGTTGATACCGGCAATACCATCGTTGAGCTTAAAAAGATGTTTGAAGGGCAGGGCGTAAAGCAACTGAAGATAGCAACGCTTTTCTTTAAGCCGGAAGCCTACACTAAAGACATTAAGCTGGACTACATTGGCTTTGAAATCCCGAATAAATTTATTGTAGGCTACGGACTTGACTATGATGGGCTGGGCCGCAACATCCCTGAAATTTACCAACTACACGACTAACAACACAAACACTATAAACTTAAAGATGATCAATATCGTACTTTTCGGAAAGCCGGGTGCAGGCAAAGGCACACAGGCTGAATTTTTGAAAGAGAAATACAACCTTACACACATATCTACCGGAGATGTTTTCCGTTACAACCTTAAGAATAATACGCCGCTTGGGCAGGAAGCCAAAGGTTATATGGACAGGGGTGACCTTGTGCCGGATGAACTTACCATAAAAATGCTTCAGGATGAGGTAGAAAAGCATCCTGACACAAAAGGGTTTTTATTTGACGGTTTCCCGAGGACTACCGCCCAGGCCGATGCGCTTGATGCTTTCCTGAAAAGCAAAGGCTGGGAAGTTGCAGGCACGGTAGCGCTTGAGGCTGATGACAATATACTTGTGCAAAGGCTCCTGGAGCGCGGCAAAACTAGTGGCAGGCCTGATGACCAGGATGAAGAAAAGATACGCAACCGCTATGAGGAGTATAATGAAAAGACTGCCCCACTTATTGATTACTATAAGGCTCAGGGCAAGTTTCATGCGGTTGACGGCATAGGCGACATCTCTGAAATTACGAAGCGGCTTACAGCTGTTATCGACACGTTTAACTAATATCATCCTACTTGGAAATAGCCATAATTGTTTTCCTGATAATCCTTAACGGCGTATTCTCTATGAGCGAGATTGCGCTGATTTCGGCACGGAAGAACAGGCTGGAAACAGCCGCCAAAAAAGGCAATGCCAGCGCACAGACAGCGCTTGACCTTGCCAATTCACCCAACAAATTCTTGTCTACAGTACAAATAGGCATCACGCTTATCGGTATCTTAACCGGTATCTACTCCGGCGATAAGGTAACCGGAGATGTTGAGGCATGGATACTCACAATTGAGCCGCTTGCACCTTATGCACACAATATAGCTGTAGGTGTAGTAGTTGTAATACTTACCTTCTTTTCGCTTGTATTGGGCGAATTGCTGCCAAAGCGCATAGGATTAAATTATCCGGAGACGATCGCCAAAACGGTGGCGCTCCCAATGAAGTACATTTCTATCATCACGGCGCCATTCATATGGCTGCTTACCACATCTACAGAGTTTTTGCTGAAGATTTTCCGCATACGCCCCACGGCTGACGGGAAGGTTACGGAGGAAGAAATCAAGGCGATCATTAAGGAAGGTACCGAAGGTGGTGAAGTGCAGGAAATTGAGCACGACATCATGGAGCGCGTTTTCCATATCGGCGACAGGAAGGTAAATTCGCTGATGACACACCGCAAATCGGTTATCTATCTCTCAACCGAAGATAATAAAGAGAATATCCGCGGTATTATGCTTGAAGAATTGCACAGCGTGTACCCCGTTTGCGAAGGTAAGAACCTTGATGATGTTATTGGGGTGGTACTGCTGAAAGATATCTTCGCCAACTTTGAAAGGCCTGATTTTAAATTGCAGGATATTGTAAAAGAACCTGTGTATCTTATTGAGCACACATCAGCCTATAAGGCCCTTGAGATATTCAAAAAAACAAAGGTGCATTATGCACTTGTAACAGATGAGTACGGTGTTTTCCAGGGCATCATCACGCTGAATGACATATTGGAGGCGCTTGTAGGTGATGCATCAGATTTTTATGATGATGAGTTCCAGCTGGTGGCGCAGGAAAATGGTACCTGGATTGTAGACGGGCATTACCCCCTGCATGATTTTCTTACTTACTTTGACCTTGACGACCTTACCAATGATTATGAGGTAACAACAGTAAGCGGGCTTGTAATGACTGAGCTATCATATATTCCGAAAGAAGGTGAGAAACTGGCATGGAACTTATATGAACTGGAAGTACTGAAAATGGATGGTGTGAAAATTGACAAAGTTCTTGTACGATCAATAAAAGAATAAGCAAAACACATATACATATGAAGCCGGGAATATCCCCGGCTTTTTGTTTTAATAATGTGGATTTTTTATTGAATAATGTGGAATTCTACAACTATTAATCGAGTACTGTATTTGTAACATATTGATTTATTGCAAAATACACTTAAGGCATAGTGGTTGTAAATATGTGGTAAGGAAATTTTAAACCTTACACATATGGATACAGAAATTATTACAAGCCAACACCAACTTTTAGAAACATCTGATAATCTAAGTTCAGGAAACTTAATTTCACGCAGCTTCAATAAATTTAAGGGTATCGATACATCACGTGCCGTCATTCTTGCCGCTACAATAGCATTATTGCTTGGTGCAGCCTATATGGTTTATGAATTACAGCCTGAAATAGAAAAACTGCATTTTGAAAGGCTGAGTACCACCTGGGGTTTCTATTTTATAGTAATCACTACGGCGCTATTGGTATATAAACTGTTGTATTTTCTGTTTAATGTTGTACTGTATTTCAAGTATAAGTCTGTAAAATCTGTAACAGATGAATTGCTGCCTTCGGTAACGGTCATAGTGCCGGCTTATAATGAAGGGCGCCTGGTATATGATACGCTTGTAAGCCTGGTAGCCAGCAAATACCCTTCACAAAAATTGCAGCTGCTAGCCATAGATGATGGCAGTAAAGATGATACATGGGAGTGGATGCAAAAAGCAAAGGCAGATTTAGGTGATAGTATTTCCATCTTTAAACAGCCAAAAAATATGGGCAAAAGGCATGCGCTGTACCGTGGCTTTAAAATGGGTACAGGAGATGTTTTTGTAACGGTTGATAGTGACTCTGTAGTTAAGGAAGATACACTGCGCAACCTCGTTAGCCCGTTTGCAGTGAACCCTAAGTGCGGCGCAGTAGCTGGCAACGTGAGGGTGCTGAATAATAGTAATGCCATTATACCCAAAATGCTTAATGTAAGTTTTGTGCTTAGCTTTGAGTTTATGCGCTCTGCACAAAGTGCGCTTGGTTCAGTGCTGTGTACGCCGGGAGCGCTTTCTGCTTATCGCAGGGATGTTGTTTTCAATTGCCTTGAAGACTGGATTAACCAAACCTTTAACGGCCAGGCCAGCGATATTGGTGAAGACCGCGCCATGACAAATATGATTATGAAGCAGGGTTTCCATGTATTGTTCCAGCGTAATTCTTATGTGCTTACCAACGTGCCTGAAAGCTTTACAGGCCTGTATAAAATGTTTATACGCTGGGGCAGGAGCAATGTGCGCGAAAATCTTATGATGGGCAAGTTTGTCTTCAAAAAATTCAGGGAAGGCAGCTCAAGGTTCGGGACAAGATTAGTGTTTTTTGACCAGGCGCTCAATATGCTGCTAACCTATCCGTTTATGCTGCTAATGTTTGTGCTGGTATGCTTAAACCCTATAATTTTCCTGACTACAACGCTGTTCGGTATCCTGATATCCTCAAGCTTCAGTGTTTTCTTTTATGCCAAAAGGCACACATTAAAAGGATCCGGTTGGGCCTATGCCTACAGTTTGCTTTACACGTTTGCTTTATTCTGGATAATGCCCTACGCTATAGCAACGGTAAGCCGGGGCGGATGGCTGACACGCGGATAACGCAGTGGTCAGTAATCAGTCCTAGTCTCAGTTAGAAGCTTAAATGTGAACTTAAATAAAAGCTGTTGCAGAAATGCGGCAGCTTTTTGCTTTTATGATGCTACACTTTCCTTTCAGAAAAATAACGTACTTTTGCGGGTTCAAAAAAGGCACAAGCCATCAGGCATCAGCCAAAAGTTATGAGTTTGAGTAAGCAACCTGAAACTTTAAACTTGAAACCTTAAACTAAAAGCGATGACAGAAGGTAATTTTGTAGATTATGTAAAGATATATGTGTCTTCCGGTAAGGGAGGTAAGGGATCTACCCACCTGCACAGGGAAAAATTTATTGAAAAGGGTGGTCCGGATGGTGGTGACGGCGGCCGTGGCGGGCACGTATACCTTGTGGGTAACAAAGGGCTGTGGACACTTTTCCACCTGAAGTTTGCGCGCCATATAAAGGCAGGGCACGGCGGTGACGGAGGCTCAGCGCGAAGCACCGGAGCAGATGGTGAAGATAAGTACATTGAGGTTCCGTTAGGAACTGTAGTGCGCGATAAAGAAACGAATGAGATACTATTTGAAATAACCGAAGACGGCGAGAAGCAGATTATCGCCAAAGGCGGTAAGGGCGGACTGGGCAACTGGCATTTCCGCAGCTCTACCAACCAGACGCCGAGGTACTCTCAGCCGGGCATGCCGCCGGAAGAGAAGGACATAATCCTTGAACTGAAAGTACTGGCCGATGTTGGCCTTGTAGGCTTCCCGAATGCGGGTAAAAGCACACTGCTTAGCGTACTGACGTCTGCCAAACCAAAAATTGCAGACTATCCGTTTACTACACTAAAACCAAATCTTGGCATTGTGGCGTACAGGGATTTTCAATCATTTGTGATTGCAGATATACCGGGAATCATTGAAGGCGCCGCAGAAGGGAAGGGGCTTGGGCATTACTTCCTGCGCCATATAGAGCGTAACTCTACACTATTATTCCTTGTTCCGGCAGATGCCGAAGATATCAGGAAAGAGTATGAAATACTTTTAGATGAGCTTCGCCGCTACAACCCTGAAATGCTTGATAAAGACAGGCTGCTTGTTATCTCTAAAAGCGACATGCTGGACGATGAACTGAAAGCAGAAATGAAAAAACTGCTCGATAAGGAGCTAAAAGGTGTGCCGTATATGTTTATATCATCTGTAGCCCAACAAGGCCTTACAGAGCTTAAGGATAAGCTGTGGCAGATGCTGAATGTGTAGCCTGCAATATCTATATGAAATAAATGCTCCTTATCGGAGCATTTTTATTTTACAGGCATATTCAGCACTTCATCACCGCAATCAATAAAACCTTCATCAGCCAAAGGCTCTAGCCCAATTTCAATGCGGGCTTTGTTAGTTGCGTCTTTGGTCTGTATGCATGGCTTGCCAAATTGGGAACCGTAAAAAACCCTGCGTTGCTTTTTGTTCGGGCTGTTTATCCAGTAATATTTATCCAGCACAGCGGCAAAAAAATCCTTATCAATATTTCCTTTCTTTACTTCGTTGAAAAACAGGTCATAATTTTTCCTGTCTTTAACCAGCCTGTGCGGATTATGAAGTAAAACCGCCGGAACCGCTGCCTCAACACATTCATGGTTCATATTTCTTTCACCGAGTAAAACTTCGGTAGGGTAGCCATTTGCCCTTACAAATGCCACAACTTTATCAAAAGTAAGCGAATCAATTTTCGGCATTAATTCCCTTTTATTGAAATTTAGGCCCGTATCGCGTATTCCCTGGTCAAACCCGTAAATTTTACAAAGTTCAAATGCCAGGCTGTCCTGCCTGAAAGCCTCCTGCGCTTTAGCTGTTGGCGTTTGCCTTTCCTTTGAGATAATATTTTTATGGCTGCATCCAAAAGTTATAGATAAAATGATAAGCGTGATAATATAACCTTTAATTTTCATGTATTTTCCTTAGAAACACAAAGTTACTAAAAGATGGCAGGGGAGTTCATAAAAAACGCCTCAAATTGAGGCGTTTCAACTCTTATGCTTGCGCCGGTATGCGCAGCACCTGCCCGGGATAAATCTTGTCAGGGTCAGAGAGCATCGGCTTGTTGGCTTCAAAGATGATGTTGTATTTCTGTACATCGCCATAATATTTACCGGCAATTTTAGATAGCGAATCTCCACTCACAACTGTATGGTATTGTGACGGCGGCGCTGAAACCGTTACACGCATTTTATTCTCAACAGACGCTACTCCGCCTACATTCCCTACGGCGAGTGCAATTTTTTCGGCATCAGCCTGGTCATCAACCTCACCTTCAAGAACTACGTTTTGGCCTTTTGTGCTCAGCCTGATGTTCTTATACTTCAGCCCGAGCTTCTTTACAAAATTAAGCAGTTCGCTCGCTTTTAAATTTTCTGCATCGGGCGCAGCCTGGCTAATGCTGCCCCATAATGATGCCCCAGCATCTTTATTAAATGTCAGTGTACTCATATTTTATTTAGATTTTAAATGTATCCCCTTTCGTCAGGCTGGTTATCAGTACGGGTTATGTTGCGGCCTTCACGCACCGGGCTTTCCTGCTTGTTTACTATATGGTTTTCCCTTTCAGCATCAAGGTCAACATTTTCATCGCGCTCTACCGGTTTGGGGAAGGTAGCCAGCTCGTCAGGGTTAATCACTGCCGGGTCATCTTCCGGCAGCGGCCCGTCAGGGTGGTGTTTCTTATCCTGGTTAAGGCTTGTGTTATTATTCGGGTTCATATCGTTGCTGCGGCTGTCTTCGCCTGCAAACTCGTTTCTTTCGTTTGTATTCATGGCTATTGATTTAAAATTTATGATTTCAGATTTATGCTGGGAATTTGCTGTTTAAATTTCTATTCGTAATTCATAATTTAAAATTCGTAATTAATCTATCCTCCTACCACTTCACCGCCGTTGACATGGATTATCTGTCCTGTGATGTATGACGCATCTTCACTGGCAAGGAAAACATAGGTCGGCCCCAGTTCTGATGGCTGCCCGGCGCGTTTCAGCGGCACATCCTGTCCGAACTTTGCAACTTCATCAGCAGTAAAGGTTGCCGGGATAAGCGGCGTCCATATAGGCCCCGCCGCAACGCCGTTTACCCGTATGCCTTTCTCTGCCAGCATTGCCGATGTTGACCTTGTAAATGACACTATAGCCCCTTTAGTGCTGCTGTAGTCAATAAGGTGTTCGCTGCCACGGTACGCCGTTACAGAAGTTGTATTGATAATGCAGTCGCCTTTTTCCAAGTGCTTCATTGCCTCACGTGTTACATAAAAGAAGGATATGATATTTGTTTCAAACGTTTCGCGTACCTGGCTGCCGGTAATATCCTTAAACTCAGTTTTAGGGAATTGCACCGCCGCATTGTTTACCAAAATGTTTAGCCCGCCAAGCTCATCAACGGCCTGCTGCACAGCTTTTTTACAGAAGTCCTCATTTTTCAGGTCGCCTTTTATTAATACGCATTTTGTACCTTCGGCTTCAATCATGGCTTTAGTTTCATTCGCATCTTTATCTTCATCATAGTAAATTATCGCCACATCAGCGCCTTCACGTGCAAAATGAACCGCAGCGCTTCGGCCAATGCCGCTATCACCACCTGATATGAGCGCTCTTTTGCCTTTCAGCTTATCACTGCCTTTATAATTTTCACGGATTACTTCCGGCTCCGGATTCATTTTATGTTCGTCACCCGGCTGGCTTTGTTCCTGTGGCGGAAACTGGCTTGGCTTTTCCATAAGGTTTTGCTTATTAAATATTTCTTAAATTTCTTTATCAGCCGCTTCTATGTTGATGTGTGCTTCCGCAATGTTTGAAAGTTCGAGGTCAACATCTTTTTCTTCTTCAAGAGTTTCTTCAAGCAATGTCACGGCTTCTTCCTCCCTCAATGCAATTGCATAAGCCCGCATTGTTCCGTAACAGGCTATCTCATAATGTTTTATCTTCTGCAATACAGCAATAATGCCCGCATCGCGCACTACGCCGCGTTTGGTGTTGTCAATCAGTTCGTTGCATTCTGTCAAAAGGCATTCAACGGCCTTATATCTTAGCTCTTCTACCGGAATGCCGGCAATGCCGAATATCTTTTCAAGCCTTGCAACATGCCATATCGTTTCCTGCCGGTGAGCATTAAGTACTTCAACAATGTCTTTAGATGATGTCTCCTCAGCAACATTGGCAATCGAGTGTATCATAGCCTGTTCAGCCCAATACAGTTCTTTAAGCTGCTTTTCAAAAAGCGCCCTCAGTTCCCTTGCCTCGCCGCTTTGGCTTTTCACAACATTAATAAGCATTATTGTTTTGCCGGTTTTGTGCCCATATCACCATCGCCGTCAATTGTATCAGTTGGCGCTCCTGTTTCCAGGCCATTACCTTCTTTATTGTCGTTGCGGCTTTCAGGGAACTGGTTGTCACGGTTTTCGTGTTCAACACCTTGCTGCGTATCATCATAAACATCGCCGGCCTGCGCTTCCTGCTGCTCTTCGGCTTTCTCTTTCTTATTAGTACAGGCAATTGAAAATGACGCAAGTATGGCGCTTAACATTATAGTTTTAAATAAATAAGTCGATTTCATTGGTTTCTGATTTTATTTATAAAGTTACAATTGCACTTACTGAGCGCATATACAATTAACCAATGATTAACAGGATGATAATGCACTTTATCGGAACTATTATGCATTTTAACGTTTTTACTATAGTGTAATAATATTTATTTATAATGAGAGTATATGTTTGCACCATAATTACAAAACAAAAAATGAAAAGATTAATACTACTCCCGGTTCTTGCGCTACTTTTTGCATCATGCTCAACAGATGATATTTCTTCTGATGTACAGGAGGCACAATTGATATCGAATTCAGAATCTGCGAAGGGTACAACTCTTCCGGGCATAATTCCCGGAAATGAATTTCCTGTTACCCAGGGTGGCTGTTTTACAACTAATCCTGAAGGCCAGGTATCATTAAACTTTCCTAATGGCCTTGGCGGATTGCCTGATATTACTTTTAAAGCAATTGTATCAGGTGCAGGAAGCTCTTATTACAATGTTAGGATGGAGGTTGAAACGCTTGTTGATTGTGAAGACCTTGATTTGGGTACAGGTGATGTAAATCTTTTTTCTGTTGGCAACCTTACTAACCTTGATCAAAATCCACCTGTGATTACTCTTAAGCCTTATGATTTGCCTGCGGATTGCTATCGTTGGAGGTTTGTTATTGAAAGAAAGGTAGCCAGCAGGTTCCAGTGCATTTCATACACGCAGTGGTATGATGCGCCTTTGTACTAAAATTTAGTTTTCTTCTGTATAGACAAAGCCATCGCATTGCGGTGGCTTTTTTATTTGGTAAAGTTTTATAAACATTAAAGAAGATGGCCTGAATACTTTGTATTTTTACAAAAAACAGAACGTATGAGGTATATATTGGTTTTAAGCTCATTTATGCTTGCTTGTTGCGTAAACTCAGCTGATATATTACAAGAAGTTTGTGAATTGAACGCAAAAGAGGTTTCAGGTATAGAAATGATACACGGATCGCCGTACGTATGGGCTATTGAAGACCATGGCAACGCTAATAAAGTGTATGCATTTGATGAAAGCGGAAAAACTGTACAGGAAATTGAGCTTTCCGGTATTAAGAATAATGACTGGGAAGATATTGCCTCTGATAATTCAGGAAACCTGTATATCGGCGATTTTGGTAATAATGATAATGACCGGAAAGACCTCGTCATTTATAAGATTGACAAAGCATTACTTGATTCTTCGTCAGTAAGCGTTAGTCGTGTAACACGTTTTCATTATCCGGAGCAGAAAGAGTTCCCGCCAAAAAAATCAGGCCGCATTTTTGATGTTGAAGCGTTTTATGAATATAACGGCAATTTTTATCTCTTTACAAAAAACCGCAGTTCAAGGTTTGACGGCAGCCTCAATGTTTACAAAGTGCCAAACAAAGCAGGTGATTTCACTGCGCAAAAAATTGGCTCACTAAAAACGTGCAGCCAGTATAAGAAATGTGCTGTTACAGGTGCCGACATAAGCGCTGATGGTAAAACCGTTGTGCTTATCGCGTCTGACAGGCTATGGCTGCTTACAGGCTTTACCGAAAATGACTTCAGCACTACAAAGATGGAAATGTTTGAACTTGGCCACTATTCACAAAAAGAGGGTATCTGCTTTAAGAATGAAGATACTTTACTTATTGCTGATGAAAAGGATGACAACACAGGTGGGAAGCTTTACAGCGTATCAATATCGGCATTAAAAGGCGAAGCCAAAGCCAAATGATACCCTGCCGCCATCGTCTCCGTAAAACCATTGCAGCTTAGCTGTTACGGCATCAACACCATTTATCCAGGCACCCCCCGCCAACAGAGTTGTGCCATTTTTTTGATGTATCATCATCAAGCCATACGCGGCCATAATCAAACCCGCCTAAAATACCGTATTTAACCGGCACAAAACTGTTTTTCCAGTTGCCTATGGTAAAACGTATGTCGCTGGTATGATATGCGGCGTAACGGCCTGTAAATCGCTCACGGCGATAGCTGCGCAGGTCATTCTCTCCGCCCAGAACAGCGCCTTGGTAGAACTCAAAATTATTATTGAAGACGGCTGTACCTTTTGCATAGGTTAAAAATACAAGCCTGTCATTAGTCACAAGCCTATGGATGAAACCAATACCACCATCAATATGCGGAAAATTCCGTTCAATTTCGTCTAGGCTGGTTTTCCATCCAGCGTTTAAATAAAATGACATACCCAGCGCCGGCAGTGATTTATTGTCGTAATTGGCAAAGCTGTATTTAGCATTTACCCCTGCAAACTGCCTGTGCTCAAACAGGTATTGCGGTACGGCATCCGGCTGGTCTGTAAACCGGCCTGAAGTACCATCAATTTCAATAGTTTCTAAAGCTGCCTGCAGCTGTATGAAACTGCCGTTTCTGCTTTCCCTGAAAATTGATGGCGCCACCCGGAATGTCTGGAGCTTTACACGGTTATAGTTCATGCCCAGCTTATCATCATTATTAACCGTTTCATTGCCTAACCCGAAATAATTTATTGCAAAATTTGGGCTGGTATACAGTGCATCTACAGCAAAATTCCAGCGGCTCACTACATTCATGAAGGTTCCGCGATAGGCAAATTCAAACCCGCTTGTTGCAAAGATGTAATGAGCTTTTAATGAATGCTTTTGTGAATAAGGCCGCCGGTTGAAGTTGTTCACCGTATAGTTCATGACACCGCCCAGTTTCACACCATCATCTGGGTTATAGCCGGCTGACGGGTATCCTGCCAGTACATTGTAAGCGGGTTTTTCATAGTTATACGTGTTGGTCTCGTAATCATCCGTAAGTAACAGCCTTGCATCCTGTGCCTGGTCATATACATTGTTTTTGCTTTTAAAGTCATAAATGCGCACTTTTTTGCCATCTTCAACAATGTATGTGTCTTTGTTAAGCCCTCCTATCAGCCTTATTGTAATTGGTTTTTGAGCCTTGCCTTTCACTTCAAAAATATCATCATCATCAAGCCCGTACAGCCATATTTCTTTAGTCTCGGCAATGTTGTACTGCTTTTGGTGAATCAGCTCTTCCTTGCCATCTTTCAGGCTGTATATGGCCACATCTGTAAGTCCGTTACCACTTCGTGTTATTTCAAATCTCTCAACTTTATCAGTACCTGCAAGCAATACGGTTTTTGCAAGTACCTTGTAATATTCTGATGCGAACTCACGAAGATGGCCGCGCCTTACTTTCAGTATGTTCTTTATTTCAGTTGCGGTGCTGTCCTGTACTTCTTTAGGCAGTTTATTGAAAGCAGCATCAATTTCACTGTCTGTTAGGCCATTTGCAATAGCATCTGCCTGCACAAGCCAGTCTTTTTCAGATGCTTTTGTTACAAGTGCCAGATCAAGCTGGTATACCTCACGGTTAAACCATTTTACATTGCGCAGGTCTTTCTTATAGGTTTTCATGTGGCGCAACGCCGGTATATTCATGATGATCGAGATAAGCGCACCGTCATATTTCGGGAATATCTGGTCGCGGTCGCGCGGTATAGGCCTGTACACCACTTTCCCATCTTTGTCATATCTTGCCCAGCGCCACTGGTCCTGGTGGCGGTCCCAGTCGCCAATAAGCATATCAAACATACGTGCTTTGATATAGCTCTCTTCATCGATGCTGTATTTCGGGCTTTTCCTCAGGTTTTTCAAAACATCATCTGTGCCTTCAATAGCATCGGGCTTGCCGAAAAATGCCGCTTCTTTATGCTCATCAGCCGGGTGTTCTTCAACCATATACATTTCATCTCCGTACACTTCGTTGTGCCTCTCCAGCGCATTATGTTTAGGGATGTAATACAGTTCTGGGTTAGTATGGTAGATACCAACGCTTTCGGCCAGTTCGCCAGCCACAAAAGGCATATATGGATGTACTGTAGTATAAAAGTCAAGCAGGAAACGTTCGGCAAAGGTGCCTTCAAAAGTGTCGCCCATGTAGCGGTCTTCAAACACTGCCGCCTGCAGAAAGCGTGTGGCGCTTTTGTGCATGCTGCGCATTTTATATTCTTTACCCTTTTTATCTGCAAGCCTTAGCGACAGCGACTGGTGCCCGCCACCGGCACGTTCAGGTTTCAGCCCTCCGTACAGGCTGCCAAGCGTTGCTGTTTTAGCTTCAACCGGCAGGCTGTAATAATAGCGGTAATGCTCGCCGAAAAGGAAACGGTAAAACCCGCCTTTTTTGGTCATTTCAGGCGTGTATATTGATGAAGTAACCGTTTTCGGGAAGGTGTCAGGATAATCTTTTAAAGGCGTATCAGGCTGCAGATTTGTTATCTTTTTAGTAAAAAGGAGCTTTTCGCCTGCCGGACCGTCGTCAAGGCCGTAGTACCAAACGCGTGCTGTGCCATCGTTATAAATATCAAGCATAGCATATCCCGTGGTACCATAGGTAAAATCAAGTGGGTTTACCTGCTTTACGGCTTCCGACTTCGTCCCTGCACCGCTTATGATCTGGTGGATATTATCTTTGTAAATATATTGCAGGTTATGGTCGTGGCCCGACACTACAATTACATTGTCCCTGTTTTGAATAAGCGCCCTTACACGCCGGCTTAGCTCACCATATACACGGCTTTGTATATCTTGTGTGCTGTAGCCTGAAGCTTTACGCGCCAGGTTTATCATGGTGCCTAAAACAGGCATCGGGATCTTTTGCCTCAGCGGGAAGAACTGCTTTTCAAATGAAAAATGCCCGCCATGCGTACCGTTGGTAAAAACCGGGTGGTGTATGGCAAGTATTACGGTTTTGTCCTGGTTTTTGTTTAGTTGGTCTTCAAGCTCTGTAAAAAACGCTTCACGGGTTTTTATGTTGCAGTCATCATTTATAGTAGGGTATTTGTCCCAGTCTTCAATATACCACTGGCTATCAACGGCTATAAGTGTAACTTTGTCATTAACTTCCTTATCTTTAATAGCGCAGCCTTTCCCGGGTAGGAATGCTTTCTCAATATGGCTTTCAATAAATTTTTCCTGTTCCAGAAGCCCTTCAAAACCATGGTACCAGTCGTGGTTACCGGGTATGAAATAGGTTCTACCCTTGCCTTTTTTGGCAACGTCTATCTGGTCTTTAAGCGTCTGCTCGCTATCTATTCGTTCTTTCGAATCTTTCTTCAGCGGCATTCCTTCCGGGTAAATATTATCGCCAAGGAAAAGCATCGTGGTGTTTTTGTCGCTTCGGGCAAGTTTTCGCTCAACCAGTGACAAGAGTTTTTTAGTATGTGGCGCTGTGGTATACCCTGCATCACCCACAAGGATAAACCGATGTTCCGGTTTTTGCTGAACAGCACTGTCAATTGCTGCTTTCAGGTCTATATCTTTACCGTATTGTGGTTTTTTTGTAGCGCATGATGCCATGAGCAAGCCTGTTGCGGCAAACATTAAAATCTTAATATTTACCTTAAAATTTTTACTGGCCGGTAAGAAATTCATAATTTGGTAGAGTTAATATCATACACTCATGGATTTTGTTCAGAAAGCTGAAAATTACATCTTCGCGCTACTCAAAGATAAGCTATCTCCCGATTATATATACCACAACTTTAACCATACTTTAAGAGTAGTAAACAATGTACGTTTAATTGCTACAGAAGAAGGGACTGATGATGCTGATACAGAGCTTCTTATTCTTGCAGCGTGGTTTCATGATGCCGGGTATATTGCCGGTCCAGAAAACCATGAAGAACGCAGCGCTGCAATGGCTGAAAGCTTTTTGAAGGACGCCGGTTTTGATGCTGAACGGACCAAAATCGTTTCAGATTTAATCAAGGTTACAAAACTTGAAGCTGAACCGGAGACCCATCTTGAACAAATTATCCGAGATGCTGACTGTGCGCATTTTGCTGATAAGAATTTTGAGGCTTTGTCTGAACTTTTGCGTGAGGAGTGGCGGCTTACGCAGGGTAAGCAAGTCACAGATCTGGAATGGGCTCTCGGCAACCGAAAAATGCTGATGCAGGAACACAGGTTTTATACAAACTATGGCAAAACCACCCTGCAGGAGCAAAAGGAGCAGAACATCGCGGCGCTTCAGGTTAACATCAAAAAATGCGAAGAGGGGAACAAAAAGATATCAAAAGACAAGCTCAATAAAAAGAAGCTCGAGAAACTGGAAGGGCCCGACAGGGGTATTGACACTATGTTTCGCGTAACATTGAATAATCATACCCGGCTAAGTGAAATTGCTGATAGTAAAGCGAATATACTGCTTTCGGTATGTTCTATCATTATATCTATTGCCCTGACAACGCTCATCCCAAAACTGGATAGTCCGGCTAATGCCCATCTTGTAACGCCAACGCTTACGCTTATTGTTTTTTGTATGGTAAGCATAGTGTTTGCAATACTTTCAACCAGCCCGAAAGTTACCACAGGGACATTTACGCGAGAAGATATCGAGGCAAAAAAGGTTAACCTGCTTTTCTTTGGTAATTTCTATAAGATGCCGCTTGATGAATATGAATGGGCAGTAAACCAAATGATGAAAGACAAAGGCTACCTCTACGATTCCATGATAAAGGACCTGTATTTTCTTGGCCTGGTACTCAACCGCAAATACAAGCTGCTGCGTATTACCTACACCGTGTTTATGATTGGCATCATAGTTTCGGTTGGCGCATTTATCTATGCTTTTAAAATGGTGTAATTATTTGTGAGCGAGTTCTTTCAACAGGTCGTCATAGCTGTAAGTGCTCTTATTTTGCTCTTCGCCATAAACAACGCTTACACGCAGGGCTTTGAGCCCGGTAACACCCTGTAAGTCTTCCACATCAAAGGCCTCAACAATATTGCCCAGCATATTTTTATGCTGAAGGAACTGTATGTAACGCCTGTATTCGTCTTCTTCTGCTTTTTGCGAATATACAATGGTGATCTTGCCGGCTGCGGTTATACGCTCGCTGGTGCCTTTTATATGCGATTTATCAATACGTTTCTTAACTACCTCGTATCTTGCATTGTAAGTGCCGTCAACATCAAAACGCTTTTCATCCATACGGAAACGTATTGAAATCGGCGTGGCAAATACCAGTATCAGCGAGGTTACATCAAGGTCATAAGGTAGTGATGGGCGTATTTTGTAATACTCATTTTCCATCTCGCACATGGCCTGCAATTGCCATAGCCTCAGGTTATTAAGGTAGATAGGGTTATAGCTTTGCCGCGGCGCTATTGATGGCCCAATGTACAGGTTGTGCTCAACGCCATCGGTTTTGAAACGTTCATAATAGTGCGGAAAGAACGACTGTGCTTCTTCCTGTTTTTTATCAAGTATGGCAGCCATCCGTTTGTTGATGATGCTCAGCGCGTTGTCAAAGTCTTTACGGCTTTTGTACACCATCTTCACTTTTTGGTCAAGTGAGGCAAAGTATTCAGAGATTTTATCGTGGATAGCGGTGTCTGCCGAGTCAAAATGCTTCAGCACCGGGTGCACTTCCTTACGTATGTAGTTCTGTATAATGCTCTCGGTATCAGCCTGTAAATCTTCATGAATTTTCAGTTCCAGCTTTTCAAGCTCATAAATGTGCTGCTCAATTAATGGCAGCTTTTCCTTCTTGAAAATATAGCGGAATAATGACAACAGCTTTTCTATCTGCAGGATAAAATCCTTCTCGATAGATTCATTTCGTGCTGTGCTTGAGCCTTTTATGTCTATCTGCCCGTAAAGCGGATATACCTCACGGAATACTATTTCTTTATATGCCATGTCCCTGTGGCTCTTGCTGTTGATGTGCAGAAGCGCCTCTTCGCGAAATTTCCAGTAAACGCTTTGGTGTATGGCGGTATATTCATTCTGGATGATGGCATCAATTTCGTTCTGCAACTCACTGTAATAGCGCTCAATGGTATCTGTAAGGAAGGGTAGTATATACGATAACTTATTGGCATTAATGCTGTTAAGTTCTTTAGGGCGTGACGATACCAACTCTATAAGGCCCATTAGCTTGTTGTTTTTTACAATTGGCGCAAGTATGCAGCTCTTAATGTCCTGTGCCAGTAAATGGCGTGCGAGTGCATCATTCTCAGGGTTTTTGAGTATGTAAGACTCAACATCGCTGATGATAAAGTACTTTTTCTCATTGAATAACGCCTTCAGGGAATTGTCACAAAACATTTGTGAGCAGCTAACTTCTTTATCTTCAGGCAGTATATGGCTGGTTATATCCTCAAATGGCGCAACCCTGAACTGGCTGTCTTCGCTGTTTATCTCCGTAAACCCAATTTTCAGGTCAGGAATCTTATAGAATGAGCGGAAAATCGATTCAAGGTTACTCTTCGTAATCTCGTTAAAGTCTTCAGTCTGAAGCAGATTGCTCTTAAGATTAGAGATGGCGCTTTCGTTAGTGGCATCAAACAATGTAACTATACCGAAACCTTTTGATATCCAGCTGTTTTCAGGAAATTTTTCTTTCCAAAGCTCCAGGTTATCGTAATTGTCCATCAGCAGGTTCACATCACTTTCAGTAATGGTTACAGCTTTGTCAGTAGGTATAACCTCCATAAAGTCAGCATTGTACAGAATCCTGTAATGGCGCATAATACCATTGCCGTCGGGTATGTCATAAAACAGCGGTTTGCTGAAATCAAAGTGATAGCCGTAGTAATTGTTCAGGATCATGCAGCAGCAAAAAACATAAAATTGATGCTCATCAAAATTCCTGATTTTTATGCCGAAATCTTCACCGGCGTCGCGCACAATGCTTTTAAAACGCTCGGTGTAATTAAAGGTTATGTTGAAGAAAGGTATCGCCGCAGCCTTAATTTCATTTTTTGTAAGTGCAGTCGGGAAAAGGTCGGCTAAAAGGTTGCGTATCAGCTTCTCATGTTTCTCAACAACGGCCAGATCGGTAATTCCGTCACGCAGTTCCGGGTAAGGGGCAGCATGGTCAAGCAGCGCCTGTGCATAATTGGCGCGGTAATCTACATCACTTTGTGCTATATCTTCCAGAGCGTCAAGTACTTTGTGGAATGAAATCTTTGCGATAAGCGGCGCCGGCATGTTTTTCTCCTCGTCATTCATCATCAATTGCTTTTGGTATTTCAAAGGTACAAAATTCCTTTGCACATACTTACGGCGGCGTGCACGAAAAGGTTTTTTGTTAACGTTTCTTTAAGAATTTGTTTTTGCCGAACTTTGCAATATGCTTTCAAGCCTGAATCAACCCGTAAATATTTCCTTGCCCAATGGTATTTCGCTTACTATGAAGCGAGAAGATCTGCTGCATCCTAACATTTCAGGAAATAAGTTCCGCAAGCTGAAATACAACATCATTTTCGCAAAGGAAAATGGTTTTGAAACCCTGCTTACATTTGGCGGGGCATACTCTAACCATATCGCGGCAACAGCAGCGGCAGGGCAGGAGTATGGCATAAAAACTATTGGTGTAATCCGGGGCGATGAACTCGCAGGCACATCAAACCCTACACTCGATTTTGCAAAGAGCTGCGGCATGCAATTACATTTTGTGCCACGGGAAGATTACCGGAAGAAAAATAAACCTGATTTTATTGAACAGCTTCATTCAAAATTTGGTGATTTTTACTTGGTGCCTGAAGGAGGGGACCAACCAACTCGCCGTAAAAGGCTGTGAAGAGATTTTGACAGAAGATGATGCAAAATTTACCCATATCATCTGCGCGGTAGGTACAGGCGGAACCATCTCGGGATTAATTAACAGTGCGCTGCCACACCAGAAAGTCATAGGTTTTCCGGCGCTGAAGGCTGATTTGTCAGACGAAATTCTTACATTTGCCCGTGAGGGCAACTGGCAGCTTGTAAATGACTACCATTTTGGTGGCTATGGCAAGGTTACAACAGAACTGGTACATTTCATGAATGATTTTTATGAGAGAACCGGTATCCTGCTCGACCCGGTTTATACTGCAAAGATGGTTTTTGGCGTTACAGATCTTGCAGGTAAGGGATATTTTGAACCCGGGGCATCAATTTTGATGATACATACCGGCGGTTTGCAGGGAGTGGCCGGGATGAACGAGCTGCTGGCCCGGAAGAAAATGCCACTAATTAAAATAAATACAAATGGTTAAAAAGATTCTCGCGGCGTGCTTACTGGTGTTGCTGGTAAGCTGCGGAACCTCAAGATCAAACATCAGGACATCAAAGAGTACGGCTTCAGCTTCAAAAAGCCGCCCAACATCACCGGCCCGTAAAGCCAGGGCTGCCAAACCAAAATCTGAACCCCGCAGGGCTACGGCATCATCACCCATAAGGACGACTAAAACAAATTCAGGCGGGCAAACAGAGGTGCTTGAGTCTACCTCACGAACAGTAGTTTATGCTGAGCTCGTGAAACAATATGTCGACAATTATTCACCAATAGCTAAAGATAACATGCGCCGTCACGGCATACCTGCAAGCATCACGCTCGCTCAGGGCATACTTGAATCCGGCGCAGGTCGCGGAACGCTATGCGTTAACGCCAATAACCACTTCGGTATTAAATGCCACACCGGTTGGACGGGCGAAACCATACATCATGATGATGACAGCGCGCAGGAGTGTTTCCGTAAATACACCCACGGCTCAGAAAGCTATAATGACCACTCGCTCTTCCTTACTACCCGCGGGCGCTATGCTTCGCTCTTCAAATTAGATAAAGATGATTACAGCGCCTGGGCACATGGCCTGAAGGCTGCAGGCTATGCTACCGACCCTCAATATCCTGCAAAGCTGATAGGGCTTATAGAGCGTTACGACCTGGCTAAGTATGATGCTGAAGTGCTGGGCAGGCAATTTGTTCCCGCTCCTAAAAAAGAGGTTGTAAAGCCGGCGCCTGCACCACAGCAGGAAATAATTTTGGCAGCCGATTCTTACCGTGTACAGCAGGGCGATACATTGTATTCTATCTCAAAAAAACATAACCTCACCGTAGAGCAGCTCATGGCGCTAAACAGCCTGCAGGGCAATGCCATAGCTATCGGGCAGGTGCTTAAAATAAAGTAAATTCCATGTTATACCAACGCAGCAGCCGGCTATTTGCTGAGGCTGAACAAGTGATACCCGGCGGGGTCAACTCGCCTGTACGTGCTTTTAAGGCAGTGGGCGGCACGCCTCTTTTCATTAAAGAGGCCACGGGCGCCTATATGTTTGATGAAGACGGCAACCGCTATATAGATTATATCAACTCATGGGGGCCAATGATACTGGGCCATGCTTATGAACCTGTTGTAAATGCCGTGATTGAACGTGCCCGGAAAGGGACATCTTTTGGTGCACCAACGGCTCTTGAAACAGAGATTGCGAAGCTTGCCGTGAGCATGGTGCCGAATATTGACAAGATACGTTTTGTAAACTCAGGCACCGAAGCATGCATGAGTGCCATAAGGCTGGCACGCGGGTTTACAGGGCGCGAGAAAATTATAAAATTTGCCGGCTGCTACCACGGCCACAGCGATGCTTTCCTTATACAGGCGGGCAGCGGCGCGGTAACATTTGGCACGCCAAACAGCCCGGGTGTAACACAGGGAACGGCGAAAGATACTTTACTGGCTGCTTACAATAACCTCGACAATGTAAAACAGCTGTTTGAAGCCAATAAAGGCGAAATAGCAGCAATAATCATTGAGCCTGTTGCGGGTAATATGGGTTGTGTGCCGCCGCTTGAAGGTTTTCATGAAGGATTGAGGCAGCTGTGTGATGAACACGGCGCACTTTTGATTTTTGACGAAGTGATGACAGGCTTCCGCCTTGCGCGTGGCGGTGCACAGGAGCTTTTAGGTATTAATGCCGATATTGTAGCTTTTGGTAAAGTGATAGGCGGCGGGCTGCCGGTGGGTGCATTTGCAGCGCGTGCTGAGATTATGGATAAGCTGGCGCCTTTGGGGCCGGTATACCAGGCGGGAACCCTTTCGGGCAATCCATTAGCAATGGCTGCAGGGCTTGAGATGCTTAAGGCTATAGATGCTGACCGTGATATTTTTACACGGCTTGATGCCAAAACCGTTTACCTTGAAAATGGCATAAGGCAGAAGCTTGATGATACACAACTTGAATACACCATAAACAGGCGTGGTTCAATGATCTCGGTACACTTTGATGCTAATCCCGTAATTGATTTTACAACCGCTAAAAACGGCGATAATGAGACTTTTAAAAAGTTTTTCCACGGTTTGCTGCAAGAAGGAGTGTACATAGCGCCTTCAGCGTACGAAACATGGTTTATCTGTGATGCACTCACCTACGAAGACCTTGACTATACAATAGAGGCTGTTGGTATAGTAGCCAAAACATTATAAAAAAAGCTCCCCGCCGTGGCGGGGAGCTTTTTTTATCCTGAAAAGATAAGTGCTTATTGAATAAGTTTCCTCATTACAGCAGGATTGTTCTCCAGCTTCTGGATGTCTGCCGGCTCAAAAGAAGCTTTTAATTTTGCTTCAATAGACTGAGATACAGCTGCTTTGCGTTCTGCGCTCAGGCCTTCCCTCATTGTTCTGTGCTTATATTCAAACAGGTTGTATAAATCCTGTTTTTTTGTTTTGTCCAGGTTAGTGATGATTGCTGTAAGGGCATCCAGGTCACTTTGGGCAGCCTCTGCAACAGTCAGTTCTTTTGTAGTTTCCTTAGCCGCAGCTTTTGGGGCTTTTTTTTGCTGTGCATTAGCATTAAGGCCAAAAGCAAGCATCACAACGAAAAGGGCAATTATCTTTTTCATAATTAATAATTTTGTTTTTTTTCAGATTAGTGATGTCAAATCTAATCTTTTTCTTAAAGATTGCAAAACTTTAACACACAAAAAATATTATCTGCGCTTGTTTTGTGAGTGAGCACGCCTTCTGTCAATCCTCTTTTTCATGTGCTCCTTTTTCTCTACCCATTTTGCATATTGCTCTGCCGTAAGTATTTTTTTCATTTCGGCTTTCATGGCAATCTGCTCATCCAGCATTTTGCTTCTCATTGCAAATTTCTCATCAGCAGTTGGTTTTTTACCGGCTTCTCTCGCAGCTTTATATTGAGCCCGGGTTGCATCAGTTTTTTTAGCGCGGTCAAGATATAAAGCTTTTAAATCTCTTTGCTGCTTATCGTTCAGGTCAAGGGCAAGCGCCATTTCTTTAGCCCTTAGCTCCGCTCTCTGTTCCGGTTTTAGCTGCTCGCGTTTTTCTCCTCTTTGTTGTGCGCTCATTGTCATGCCGGCCACCATCATAATTGCTAAAATCCAAGTTTTCATAATCAAAAGTTTTTTAAAGTTTATAGCTATAAGACAACGGGTTACAAAAAGGTTTAAAAAGTTGTACCAACATTTTTTAAATTTAACACTGCGGCATACCTTTGGGGTGTGAAATCTGCTTTAATAATCATAGCTGTATTTTTTTTGGCAAGGCCGGTGCTGCCGGTGCTGGACTACATAATCAATTATGATTACATAGCTGCTGAACTTTGCGAAAACAAGGCAAAGCCGGAAATGCACTGTAATGGTAAGTGCCACCTGAAAAAGGAATTGGCCAAGGCTTCAGATTCTGAAAAGCCGCTATCGCAGAAAAAAAGCCAGGCATCAGAAACAGAGGTGTTATTCTTTCAGGATACTGTTTCTTTCAATCCGCAAACCAAGGTTTCAATCATCACATCAAATATCTTTATCTACACCAACCTGTATTCCTACCAGGAAGGTTATTCCCATTTTCATCCGCCGCTTGTTATTTCTTAAGTGCTAAATTTATCGGGAACAGTTTCCCCAAAGGCTTCTATGCCTTAAAATCTCATTTAAACTTAATAAATAATAACAATGAAAATTACCATAAAATACATGGCTGCTATTGCCATGGCTATACTATTTATATCATGCAGCGATGATGATAACAATGCTGCCCAACCCAATACATACGGCGATGCCGAGATTTATTTTGATAACGGCGTTGCAGGCGATGCCCTCACGCTAGGTACAACCTATGAAAACTCTATGGGTGAAAAGCTTACCATTGAACGCCTTAACTACATAGTGAGCAACATTGTGCTTGTTGACGAAAACGGCAGCGAATTTACATATCCGAAAGAAGAAAGTTATTTCGTGATAAGTGAAGAAGCTGATAAGCTTACAGTGCATCTTGAAAATGTGCCGGCGGGTAATTACAAGCAGTTAAAATTCGGGATTGGGGTAGACCAGCAGCGCTACCTGCAGGGCGAGACGGCGCAGCAAAGCTTCTGGAATCTTGCGGCACAGCACGACCTTACCTGGACGTGGAGCACCGGGTATAAATTCATATTATTTGAAGGCACATTCACAACTCCGCAATCACCCGGCGAGAAAGGGTTTATGGTACACCAGGGCAGTAACACCGCTACCGATAATTACCGTGAAGTGACGCTGACCCTGCCAACTACGGCGCGTGTACGGCCTGATGCTATGCCGTCTATACACATAAAGAGCGATGTGAACGTATTGCTTGATGGCGCCAATAAAATATCATTGTTTGCCAACCTTAACCCTGCGGGAACTTCAGCGGGTATAATGGGAGGTGAAAACCTGATTAAAATTGGAGGCAATTCACTTTCAATGTTCACGATTGACCATGTTCATAACGGCAGTGGTTCGCCACACTAATCATGAAAAGGTTTTTACTGATTGCGGCTGCCGCGCTGGTGGCCCAATCCTGCAATAGCAGTGAGGATGATTACATTCTCATTGAGGCAAATAACAAGCTCGCTTTTAAAGTTCCGGCTAACTTCCCGCCGCCCGCACATGATATAGAGCTGAATTACCCTACGCAAAAAGGTTTTGAGCTGGGTCGCATGCTGTTTTATGACGGGCGTCTTTCTGCCGATGGCACTATCGCGTGCGCTTTCTGCCATGAACAGCCAACGGCTTTTACGCATCACGGCCATGATTTCAGTCACGGCATTGGTAACCAGATAGGCTTCCGCAATACGCCTGCTATACAGAATATGCTTTTCCAGAGCGAGTATTTTTATGACGGTGCTTCTAACAGTCTGGAAATGCTCTCAATAGTGCCGATACATAATCCCGTTGAAATGGATGAAACGCTGGAAGGTATAGCCTCAAAGCTGAAGAACGACCCCACTTATGTGAAACTCTTCAGGCAGGCGTTTGATAGTGAAGTTACATCAGGTAATATCCTGAAAGCGCTTGGGCAGTTCATGACCATGATGGTATCTGCCAACTCGCGGTATGACAAATATGTACGGAATGAACCGGGAGCTGCAATGAGCCAGCAGGAGTTGCAGGGGCGTAGCCTCTTTGCCCAAAATTGTGCCGCCTGCCATGCCACCGATTTGTTTACGGATAGTAGTTTCCGCAACAATGGGCTGCCACCAAACCCCAATCTTGATGACAAAGGCCGGGAGATAGTAACCGGCTTTGCAGCAGACAGGTATAAGTTTAAAGTGCCCAGCCTGCGCAATGTAGCGCTCACTGCTCCGTATATGCATGACGGACGGTTTGGGTCATTGCAAAGTGTGCTTAACTTTTACAGCAGTGGCGTGCAGCCATCAGCAACGCTAGACCCTCTGTTAAATCATAACGGCGTCTTGGGCATACCGCTTACTCAGCAGGAAAAGGAAGCTTTGATAGCTTTCCTTAAAACACTAACCGATGAGGAGTATATCAATAATCCTCTGTTTTATTTCCAGACATAATGAAGAAATATATATTGTTTTTTACTTTAAGCATTGCCATAACGCTTTCTGCTTCAACACCGCCACCGGGTTTTAAAAAATACTTGGTTTTTGATGACTTTTGCGATGCCTGCGGATGCTCTGCCAGCGGCGGGGGCATGGGCTTCAGCTCAATGATAAACCAGAACTTTGTCGGCATACGGTACTTCCATCAAAGCTACAGCAGCCGCGATGGTATCTTCAACAATTCGCCTTGGGTTGATGAAAATTTCAATACGGTGCAGGCATGGGCGAGAATACCTGTCTTCAAAAATTTCCAGGTGACGGCGCTGGTTCCTTACCATTTCCATAACCGGGAACTTTCAACAGGCAGGCAGGAGATAAGCGGATTAGGAGATATAACAGTTATCGGCCTATATACGCTATACCAGACTAAAACCGACATGCTTACCTTTACCCATACACTACAGGCCGGCGCAGGAGTTAAGGCGCCTACAGGCAAGTATGACAGCGCCAACAACGGCAGCGTGAATCCAAGCTTTCAGGTAGGTACGGGCAGTTGGGATTATCTGTTGGCTGCGGAGTATGTTATCCGATATAAAGACTGGGGCTTCAATGGTATGGCGAACTATAATATCAAGACGGAAAACGACAAGAATTACCAATTCGGGAACCAGTTTAACTACGGAGGAACCCTATTTTATGTTGCCGAAACTACCAAGTTGACAATTGTACCGCAGGCTGGTATTGCAGGCGAGGTGTATGATGCCAATAAGCAATATAAGGAAAGGCTCCCTGATACTGAAGGTTATGCTTTATTTGGACGCGCAGGCGTTGAAATGGGGGTTGATAAATTTTCTATTGGCATCAACGGTATGCTGCCCATATCGCAAAACCTAACAGGAGGCAGGGTAGAGGCCAATTACCGCTGGAGCGTAAACCTGAATTATAGTTTGTAACAGAAATACGGGAGCATATTTTAAATGCTCCTGTATTAATTTAGATACCAAAAAATTACTTTTTGGTAATCTTTATTGTCTTAGAAGCACCTGATACAGAAGTTGCTTTTACCACATATATGCCGCCTTTGAGCGAAGACATATCTATATGTGCTTCTGTAGAATTTAGCTTTTTAGAGATTACCTCCTGGCCCAGAACATTGTAAATCTGTATCGCGGTTAATGCTTCAGGGTATTGCAGGTTCAGCATATCGTTTACCGGGTTGGGGTAGTAGCTAAGCTGCTTTTTATTAAAGTCTGCTGTTGAAGCCGGCGCCTGGTAGGTAAGTGAGATGTCATCAATTGCAGGATAACCACGCGGATTGGCATTATCCGAAATAAATGTAAATATGAGGTATCTGGTCTGTCCTGCCATTCCATTTGGCAGGTTTACCGTTTGCGTCTCAAATGTAGGTACCGGTGCGTCTTCAGGAAATGGGCCGAAACGCACTTGTCCTGCAGGCTCATTACCGGCAGTGGGGATAGCATTTGCTGTATTTACCTGGATGTAATCAAAACCGGCATCAAGAACTTCCTGCTTCACTTTAAAGCTTAATACAATATTTGTAGCGCCTGCAGGAATTGTAACCTGCCTGTAAAAATGTACTTTTCGTGCAGCGTTTTGTGTGCTCAGTGTGTTGTCGTCATTGCCGATGAAAGCAGCCCTTGCTCCGCTAAACCCGGGCTGTGCTGCGCCAAGATGCCATTTTCTGTTGGCATCGGGATTATTAGGGTTTACCACTGTCCACCCATTATCTGCCCAGGTTGGTCCGAGTTCAAATCCGCCCGCGCCGGCAGGGTCAATTAGTATCTCCTGACTGAAAGCGTTAAAAGAAAATGCCATTAATGCAAATAAGGTAATTTTTTTCATGCCCAATTTTGATTTGGTGCTAAAATATTAAAATATTTTTATCCTTTTAACTTTTGTAATAAAAAAAAGAGCCAAATAATGGCTCTTTTAGTGAGGTTTAATTATCTTGTAATCTATTTCGTAAATTCTACAGTTTTGCTGTCGCCATTCACGGTCACTTTTACCAAGCCGTGTTTTGAAAGCCCTTTCATAGCAGCATCCCATTTCTTTCCGCTCAGGCCTGCTTGTGTTTTCAGGGCATCAAGGGCAAGCTGTCCGCTTGCTTTTAGCAGTTCAGCTATTGCTTTTTCATCTTCCGTAAGTTCCGGCCCTTTTTTCTCCGGCCTCATTTGCGGGAAGAATAACACTTCCTGTATAGAGGGGTTGTTAGTAAGGTACATGATAAGCCTGTCCATTCCAATACCAAGCCCCGATGTTGGCGGCATACCATATTCTAATGCACGCAGGAAATCATTATCAATAAACTGGGCTGCCTCAACGTCGCCACGCTCGCTAAGCTCAAGCTGTGCCTCAAAACGCTGGCGCTGGTCTATAGGGTCATTAAGCTCGCTGTAGGCATTGGCAATTTCCTTACCGCATACCATAAGCTCAAAACGCTCAGTAAGCTCAGGGTTGTCGCGGTGCTCTTTACAAAGCGGGCTCATCTCTTTCGGGTAATCAGTAATAAATGTAGGCTGAATGAAATTGCCTTCACACTTCTCGCCAAAAATTTCATCTATAAGTTTGCCTTTGCCCATAGTCTGGTCAACAGCTATGCCCATGCCCAGTGCAGCTTCATAGATTTCCTGTTCTGTCTTGCCTGTAATGTCAAAACCGGTGTATTGTTTTATAGCATCGGTCATCGTAACACGGGCATATGGCGCTTTAAAGCTAACCTTGTGTTCGCCAAAAGTCACATCAGCAGTGCCGTTCACCGCAATTGCACAATGCTCCAGCAGGCTTTCGGTAAACTCCATCATCCAGTTGTAGTCTTTGTATGCTACGTATATTTCCATAGCGGTAAATTCAGGGTTATGTGTACGGTCCATCCCTTCGTTACGGAAGTTTTTAGAGAATTCATACACACCGTCAAACCCGCCTACAATAAGCCTTTTCAAGTAAAGCTCGTTGGCAATACGCATATATAGCGGAATATCAAGCGAGTTGTGATGTGTGATAAACGGCCTTGCGGCTGCACCGCCCGGAATAGGCTGCAGTACGGGTGTTTCAACTTCAAAATAGCCTTTGTCATTAAAGAAGCTACGCATGGCGTTGAACAGTTTTGTCCGCTTCACAAAAACTTCTTTTACATGAGGGTTTACCACAAGATCAACGTAACGCTGGCGGTAGCGCAGTTCGGGATCGCTAAAGCTATCATATACATTGCCATCGGCATCTGTCTTTGGCAACGGAAGTGGGCGAAGCGTTTTGCTTAGTAACTGGAAATCCTCAACCTTAACGGTCATCTCTCCAACCTGTGTTTTGAAAAGTTCACCGTGGATGCCTACAAAGTCGCCAAGATCAATCAGTTTCTTGAAAAGCTCGTTGTATTTTGTCTTGTCTTCGCCGGGGCAAATCTCATCGCGGTTAAAATAAACCTGTATGCGTCCCTCGCTGTCCTGTATCTCTGCAAATGATGCCTTGCCCTGTATGCGGGTACTCATTATACGGCCTGCAATAACCACCTTTTTGCCCTCTGCAAAAGATTCCCTCACCTGTTTACTTGTATGGTCTACAGGAAAGAGGTTTGCAGGATACGGATTGATACCGAGTTCCCTCAGTTTATCCAGTTTTTCGCGGCGGATGATTTCTTGTTCTGAAAGCTGCATAATGATATGTTTTTAAGGGCGCAAAGATAGTGATTCTGATGAAAAACTGAAATGCATGCGGGCTTATCACAACAACGTGGTTTTTTGTAACTTTACGTCAAATTATAGGTGATATGAATAAGCTGGTTGAGGTGCGCGATTTGGGGCAGATGGATTATAAAGAGGCATGGGATTACCAGGAGGCGCTTTTTGCGGATATCCTGAATATTAAAATAAGCAACAGGCGGGAAGAGAAAGAGGAGCCTACGCCTAATTACCTGCTGTTTGTACGTCATCCGCACGTGTACACACTTGGCAAAAGCGGCGATATGTCTAACCTGCTTTTAAATGAAGTGCAGCTTGAAGCGAAGGGCGCTAAATTCTACAAAATAAACAGGGGCGGGGATATTACCTACCACGGCCCCGGCCAGATTGTGGGCTACCCTATACTTGACCTTGAAAATTTCTTTTCAGATATACATAAATACCTTCGCCTTCTTGAAGAGATGGTGATACTAACTCTTGCAGAATATGGCCTTACAGCTACCCGTAGTGAAGGCGAGACCGGAGTTTGGCTAGATGTAGGCACTCCGTTTGCCCGAAAAAATATGTGCCATGGGCGTTCGTGCATCACGTTGGGTAACCATGCATGGCTTTGCCCTCAATGTAAATGCAGACCTTGGCTATTTTGATAATATTATACCATGTGGAATACGCGGCAAAGCAGTAACATCATTAAATGTTGAGTTAAGGAAAGATACAGTTGACGAAACTGAAGTAACCGAAAAGCTAATGAAGCACTTTGCCAACCTTTTTGAAGCAGAGCTACGGGTTATAGATAGTAACGTGAACGTCTTCTAAAATGTCAAATTCAATTTCCAGTTGTTCGGGCAGCAGCCTGAATGATTTTCGGTGATAAGGCGTAATTCCGTATTTCTTTATAGCCTCACGGTGTTCGGCTGTGGGGTAGCCTTTATTGCTTTTCCAGTTATACATAGGGTATTCCTCGTGAATCTTATTCATATACTCATCACGATAAGTTTTTGCAAGTATTGATGCCGCGGCGATACTCATATACTTTCCATCGCCCTGAATTATACATTCGTGAGGAATACCTTCTACCGGTTTGAAGCGATTACCATCAACAATAATAAATTCCGGTACAGGATTAAGGTTTTTAATGCATTCCTGCATAGCGTGGATAGATGCATTAAGTATATTAATCTCGTCGATAATCTCCGGCCCTATGTTGACTACATGATAGCATAATGCTTTTGCCTTTATTATCTCCTTCAACTCTTCACGCACTTTCTCGGTAAGCTGTTTAGAGTCGTTCAGCTTCTTAAGCTTAAATCGTTCGGGTAATATTACTGCAGCAGCTGTTACAGGGCCGGCAAGGCAGCCTCTTCCGGCTTCATCAGTGCCGGTTTCATATAACTTATCAGAAAACTTAAGTGACAGCAAAATTCAGATATAAGTAATGGGCCAAATATACATTGGCTATAGATATTAAAAAAGCGACAGACAACTATTAACATCAGAAAATTATTGTAATCACTAAAACAGTAAAAGTGTTAAAATTTATATTTTATTTTAAAGCTGACGCAACCAAATTGTATTAATTGCATCTTTCAAATAATAAATCAAGTTTATGCATAAAGAATATCAATCAGTTAAATCCCGCAAAATACGCGGGGAAAGGAGGTGCAAATGAAAGGTTAAAAGTTTGTTATATTAAAATTAATTTATAGATTTGCAACTTAACTAACTCAAATTAATTAAATATGAAATCAAAGTTTACTTGGATTTTTACGCTTTTACTGGCGTTCTTTATTCAGTTTGCCTTTGCGCAGGAAAAAACTATTTCCGGTGTTGTGAGTGATGCTCAGGGATTACCAATTCCGGGAGTGAACGTAACAGTAGAAGGAGTTGCGGGAGGTGTGCAAACCGATTTTGACGGAAGGTATTCCATTCAGGCTGCTACCGGCCAGAGGATAACATTCTCTATGGTAGGTATGGCGGCACAAACAGTAACAGTAGGTGCTTCAAGCACAGTATCTATTACGCTTAAAGAAGATACTGCACTTCTTGATGAAGTTGTGGTAGTGGGTTATAGCGTGACTACTCGTGAAAGGTATACTGGTACTGCTGCTACAGTTAACACAAGAAATGTTGAGGCTAAAACTGTTTCAAATATTTCTCAAGCTTTAAGAGGTGAAGTTGCGGGTGTGAATGTCATTACGACTACTGGTGCTCCAGGTAGTGATGCTGCAATTCGTATTCGAGGTTTTGGGTCAATTAATGCTAACTCAAATCCTCTATATGTTGTTGACGGTGCTCCTTTTAGTAGTGATTTAAGTGCTATTAATCCGGCTGATATTGAAAATATAACTATTCTTAAAGATGCTGCTGCGACTTCTATATATGGTACGCGTGGTGCCAATGGTGTAGTGCTTATTACTACTAAACAAGGTAGAGCTGGTATGACCCGTATATCTGTTGATACAAGGTCAAGTATAAATATGCAATTACTTCCTACATACAATACAATAGAGTCTCCGGAAGAGTATATTGAAATTGAATGGAGTGAGCTTTATCAAAAAGGAAGATTAAGTGGACAGGCAAACCCTGCTGGTTTTGCTAGTGCAAATTTATATGCTGGAACTGAAGGTATTAATCCGGGATATAATATTTGGAATGTTCCGGGAGATCAGCTTATAGATCCTGCAACAGGAAAATTTAGGCCAGGTGTGTCGCGTAGGTTTACGCCAACCAAGTGGTCAGATGCTGCATTTAATACTGGTTTCAGGCAGGAGGCAAATGTTCAGTTTAGCGGAGGTAATGATAAAACACGATACTCTACATCATTTGGATATCTTGATGATCAGGGATATGTGGTAAATTCAAATTTTAGGCGTTACACAACAAGGCTAAATCTTGAGCATAAACCAAAAGAGTGGCTTAAGCCGGGTGGTAACATCGCTTACACAGGTGCGAGATATCGTAATTCATCAAGTGATGAAAACTCAGCGGGTAGTTCAGGAAATATATTTGCACTTACAAATACTACTCCGGCAATATATGATGTTTATCTTCGTGATACTAACGGAAATTTAGTTGCTGATCCTTATTTTGGAGGTTTTCAATATGACTATGGTAGCGAGCCATATGCCAGGAGAGCTTGGAATGCTACTAACGGAATCGGTGATGCTAACTATGATTTGTCTCAAACTGATGGTACGACTTTCCTTGGAAATTATAATGTAGGAATTACTCTTATGGATGGGCTTACCTTTGAAATGCGTTATAGCGGACAATATCAAACTTTTGATGCTGCTAGTAGGACAAATCCGTACTATGGTTCAGGTTTTTCATCAAACGGTTTTCTTGCAAAAAGTATTACAAATACTACAAACCAAAATTTCCTTCAGTTGCTTCGTTACAACAAAACCTTTGGAAGTCATGGTATAGAGGCATTTATAGCTCACGAATCTACAGAGTTCAGATATAAAAGTTTTAGTGCTGCTGCAGAAAATGCAATCAACCCTAATACTCTTGATTTAGGTCAATATGCAAGGCCTGTTGGTAGAGGTAATTCATTTAGCAGAGCTTGGGCTTTAGATAGTTATTTTGCACAATTAAATTATGACTATGCTCAAAAGTATTATTTAACTGGTTCTGTAAGACGTGACGGTTCTTCTACTTTCCCTAATGATAAATGGGGCACATTTGGCTCTGTTGGTTTAGGATGGATATTGTCGAAAGAAAACTTTCTTTCAGGTGTTGAATTTATTAATTTTCTTAAACTTAAGGGAAGTTATGGTGTAATTGGAGACCGTGGTATTGTTGATGAAACCGGAAGTGGAGATAGTTCATTATTGTATGGTTTGCAAATTAACCAGATTAATCAAACTCCAGATGGTAACGCATCATTTGGTGTAATTAATACACTTACTAACCGTGACCTTACTTGGGAAACTTCACATGTTGCACAGGTTGGTCTTGAAAGTGTATGGTTTAATAATAGACTGAGTGTTGATGTAGATTATTATGTGAAAAATACTACCAATCTTTTCTTTTCTCAGCAACTACCAGTTTCTGCAGGTTATACAACTATTCAATACAATAGTGGAAAAATGCGAAATAGTGGTTTAGAGTTTGATGTTAAAGCTGATATAATCCGTGCTGTTAATCCTGAGGACTTCAGTTTTTCAGTAGGCGTTAATGGCGAAATATTTGAAAATAAGCTTTCAAATATGCCTATCAACTTTGTTACTGGGCAAACAAAAACATTCCAACAAAATGGAAACTTTGGATTGTCTGAAGGCCGCTCTATCTATGACTGGTATTTGCGTGAATGGGCAGGGGTAGATCCTGCAACAGGTGAAGGTTTATGGACACTGAACTATGATGATATAAACGGAAACGGAGTTTTTGATTCAGGTGATGCTGCAATAACTAACATGAACGTATATACTGATGCGAATCCTAATGCAAAGATTGGCCAAACAACTACCAATAATTATGCACAGGCAACACAGAAATATATCGGAAAGTCCGCTATACCTAAAATTAGAGGTGCTTTCCGTCTTAATGCAGGTTATCAGAATTTCGATTTTACTGCATTGTTTGGATATAGCATTGGAGGCCACGTTTACGATTCTGGTTACCAAACGTTAATGAACAGCGGTAGTTTAATTGGTTCAAATAATTTCCATACAGATATAAGAGACAGATGGCAACAACCGGGCGACGTTACAAATGTTCCTAGGCTTACTGCTAACTACGGGCAAGATGCTAACTTTGGTAGTGCTTCTTCTCGTTGGCTTACTAAAGCTGATTATTTGGCTCTTAACAACGTGAGGCTTGGATATACTGTTCCTCAACGATTTATGGAAAATTCTGGAATCAGCATGCTTAATTTCTCTGTTTCAGGAGATAACTTGATGATGATTAGTGCAAGAAAAGGTTTGAATCCACAAACAATGATTGCAACAACAAACTCAGGTATTTATATGCCAATGACAACATTTAGTCTTGGTGTTAAAGTTGAATTCTAAAAAAAAAAATTATGAAAAGATCGTATTTATGTACTTTAATTGCCGCATCACTGCTCGGTGCAGGATGTAGCCAGGAATTTTTAGAGCCTAAAAGGGATACATCTATACTTACTAATGAAGATGTAGCGGAAATTGCTGAGACCAATCCGGCAATTATTAACGGTGCTCTTGAAGGTGTGTATAGCTATATGGTTCAGAATAGGGCAGTAACCACTGGGCATTATGACTTTGGACAAAAAGGAGTAGACATTTGGATGGATATAGTTTGTGGTGACATGGCTTTGTCTGCAAGTGCTTATGGATGGTATGACAATCCAGCGAATCTGCTTTCTACTGTAGATTTTACTCGTGCCGAAAACAGAACTATATGGCAGTATTACTATAAAGTTATTAACCTTTCAAACAATGTAATTAATTATATTGGAGGTAATGGTGTAACACCAGATACTGCTGAAGGACGACACATCATGGGTCAGGCTAAAGCATTGCGTGCGTATGCTTATTTCTATTTGGCGCAGTTATTTCAAAGGGAGTATAATCCTACACAGCCTATTTTGCCTTTTTATAATGGTGAAATAAGTAATTATGGGAAAGTACCTGCTTCACAAATCTATGATTTAATAATAAGTGACCTTAATACTTCTATTGAATTACTAGATGATTACAGTCGTGATACCAAGTATAAGGTTAATAAATCTGTTGCACAAGGATTACTAGCATATACTTATGCAGCTATGGGTAATTATCAGCAAGCACGTGTGTTTGCAGATCAAGTCATTGCAACTTCCGGAAGCCCATTAACTACTCTAGGACAAACAGCTTTTCCTGGAACTGGATCTGGATTTAACAATGTAAATACACCTTCATGGATTTGGGGATATGACATTACCGATGTAATGGGCGAACAGTTAATTAACTGGTGGGGTCAAATGGACTATTTTACCTATAGTTATGCTTCTGCGGGTGACCAAAAGGCTATTGATGATGCTTTATATGCTGCTATTCCTCCAGGAGATGTAAGGAAAACACAGTTTTCTACTTCACCAGCTACTTTGCTTATGCCATTAAATAAGTTCTTTGCTCCTGCTCGTACATGGCAAGGCCAGTATTTTATTACTACGGACTACTTATTTATGCGTGTTGATGAATTTTATCTTCTAAGTGCTGAAGCTGCTGCAAGGACTGGAGATGAGGCTGCCGCAAGAACAAGGCTTGCTGAACTTCTAACACAACGTTTGGCAGGTGGTGCTGGTGCTGCTACTGCTTATGTTACTGGTCTTACTGGACAAGCTTTACAAAATGCCATTTATCTTCAAACCCGTATTGAACTGTGGGGTGAAGGGAAAAGCTATCTTGCAATGAAGCGTAACCAGGCTACAGTAACAAGGGGTACAAACCATGTTTTCCGTGCCGGTCAGTCATTCCAGTATAATTCTGATGAATTATCATTCCAGATTCCTCAGATTGAATTAAACAATAACCCTGCAATAACTGAGCAGAATTAATTAAAAGTTTAAATTATGAAAATTAATAAAATTTTATTATCAGCTTTTGCCTTTGGAGTTTTTGCTTTATCGACATTAGTAGGTTGTGAAGACGAAGTTAGTACTGAAAATCAGGTGCGCGCTAACTATGTAAGCCTGATGGACATGCCCGCACCTTTGGAAATATCATTAGGTGAGACTGTTAATTTACAAGGTAAAGTTTATGCCCAGCCATCTGGAAGTGACAGGACTGTTATGTTAGAGATAGTTACGGATTATCCTGCTCTTGCCGACGGTAGCCAGGATCCACGTAATACTTCAATTGATCCTTCTGATTTTACTGTTCCTACAAGTGTAACAATACCTGCCGGTGCTGGAGAGGTTTCTTTCCCGATTACAATTACTAATACAGATTTAGGGTTTACCGGTAAAGTGCTTTCAATACGTATAAAGCAAGAGCCTGGTCTTGAAGTACCATTATCATACACAGGTACTGTTGCTGCAGGTAATTTGAAAACGTATAGCAAGCCTGTAATCATCACTGCCAAAAGGGCATGTGACGAAAACTCTGTTACTATAAGTATAGTTACTGATGATTACGGTTCTGAAACTTCTTGGGAATTGTATAATACTAACGGTGATTTTATTGCTAACAGCGTACCTTATATTGATGGAGGGGCCGGTGAAACAAGGGTACTTTGCCTTCCTGACGGTGATTATCTGTTCTATATTTTAGATTCATATGGTGATGGTTTTGGTGCTGGTGGTTCATACACAATATCAAAACGTGCAGCTGACGGATCTCAGGTTCAGGTTGCAACCGGTTCAGGTAATTTCGGTAATTTTGATGAGGTAGCATTTAGCCTTCCTTAAGATATTCCACAAAAATAAAGACCGCTCTTTATGAGCGGTTTTTTATTTTTGTTAAATTTCAATATATTACTCTGCTGCAGAATGGGTTAATGAGTAATATCTATTATATTTGTGTTTTAATATAAATTAAACTGAAAAAGATGAAATTGAATTTACTTCAGGTATTAGCGTTTTTGGCAGTAGCTAATGTGGCAGGACAAAGCCGTGAAGAAAAGCTGAAGATACAAAGCAGTTATGATGAAAATCAGATAAATATCCTGAATGCATCTTTAGAGATTTCTGCTAGTGAAAAAAGGGTAAGAATTGCTGAATACGTATCAAAAAATCCTACTGTTAAAGTTGATTATTTTGCAGACGGAAGGCAGTATCATATGGTGGATGTTATTGATGGAGAGCCAATATATATCGCCACTGATAATGCAACCGAAGGAGGCGCTATTAAAGTTAATAGGTTATATCCTGGGGGTTCTCTCGGCTTAAGTCTTGAAGGTCTCGGTCTTGAGGCTGGTGTATGGGATGGAGGCTGGATAAGGCCCACACATAACCAATTCCAGCTTAACGGTGTGAGCCGTGTTACAATTCAGGATGGTGTTGGCGGTACATTTAGCCAGCATGGTACACACGTGGGCGGTACAGTTGGTGCTTCAGGTTTAGGTTCAGGTAACAGCAGTTTAAAAGGTATGGCCCCAAAAGTTAGTATCTTGTCTTATAACTGGGATAATGATATGGTTGAGGTGTCTCAACGAGCACAAGCAGGCCTTTTAGTCTCAAATCATTCTTATGGTATTCCAATTTCAAATGACCAGAACCAGGTGACATTGCCAAGCTGGTATCCTGGCTGCTATAATAATGATGCGAGAGACTGGGATGCTATTTTATATACATATCCTTATTACCTCCATGTTAAATCTGCCGGCAATGAGGGTATTACCAATTATAGTGGAGGCTTAGGTGCCGGCCTTGACAAGCTTACTGCTGAAGCTAACTGCAAAAATAATTTGGTTGTAGCCAATGCAAGTACTAATGCTAACCCTCCTCAATATATTTTAGGGGCGTGGTCAATAAATGCTTCTAGCAGCCAGGGGACCAACAGATGACGGTAGGATTAAACCTGACATTACTGCAGATGGAACACAGGTTATATCAACATCAAGTGAAAATGATACTGCTACTGCTCAACTTAGTGGTACATCAATGGCATCTCCGGGTGTTACAGGCGCTATCATTTTACTTCAAGAGCATTATAGAAACCTGAATCCTGGAACATTTATGAAATCTGCTACTGTTAAGGCTTTAGTTTGCAACACGGCGCTTGACGATAATGGTATGCCAGGTCCTGATTACAGGTTTGGGTGGGGTTTACTTGATGCCGAAGCTTCTGCTAATGTCATAACAAAAGCAAAGAATAATCAGAACATGCTGTTGGAGACAAATTTAGCAAACGGTGCAACAAATACTTATACTGTAACTCTTACAGCTCCCGCTACAATTAAGGCAACATTATGCTGGACAGACCCTGCCGGTACTTCAAGGCAAAATGTGGCTAACAGCCCGTTACCGGCATTAGTTAATGACCTTGATTTACGTATAACTAAAGGTACTGATACCTATTTCCCATGGAAACTTAATCTTGCTGACTTGTCTTCCGGTGCAATTAAAGGGGATAATCTGGTTGATACTGTAGAGCGTGTTGATGTTATAGATGCCCCGGCAGGAACATATACCATTACTGTAACGCACAAAGGCACGCTTTCAACTGCTACTCAGGATTATTCATTAGTAGTTAATGCAAATAATATGACTTTGGGTACGAATAAAAATAGTATCAGCGGTCTTTATATATGGCCTAACCCTGCTAAGGAAATCATCAATGTACAACTTCCGGAAGATATTCAAAATGGTACAATCAGCCTGTTTGACTATACAGGAAGGCAGGTTTATCAGCAAAATGTACAAAACGGAAATATTAACTCTATTTCAACAGGTACTTTTGCGTCAGGAGTTTATTTGCTTAAAGTAAGCAGTGGTTCTAAAACCCACGTTGAGAAAGTTATTATACAGTAATTTATACAACATAATTATATAAAAAAGGACAGTATGATAGCTGTCCTTTTTTGTTTTTACTTTAATATTGCACTTTCTAAATAACAAAACGTCCAGATTTCGGTTATATACATTGCAGATTAAATGAGGAATAATAGTGTGGACAGAATGCGTATAATTTTAATACTGATTTTATTGATCCCGATGGCGATGTCTGCCCAAAGGAAATTAAGTCCTCTTTCCGGCGGTAAGCGGGCTGCTGATACCGGAGAGAAAGAAACTTCGAATGTCGAAGCCAAGCCTGATTCAGTCGCACCAATTGCTTTGTATAAAATAATAACTATAGACAGGGATACTACTATTGTTGATACTTCTCTTACCCTCAAAAGGCATTATATATCAAACTATCTGCGTAAAGATAACTTTGGCTTATTACCATTTTCTAATGAAGGGCAAACGTACAATACACTGGATTTTGGGCGGGAACAATTTGACCCTTTCCCGCAATTTGGTTTTCGAGCGAAACATATAGCGTACCTTGAAGTGAATGATATTAAATATTACTCTGTGCCTACGCCCTTTACAGATTTATTTTATCGCTCTGTGCTACAGCAAGGCCAGATGCTTGATGCTTTCGCAACACTCAACACCTCAGAAAATCTCAATTTTGCTATAGCATATAAAGGGCTTCGCTCACTTGGAAGGTATATTAACGAACTTTCAAGTAACGGGCACTTCAGGTTTATGACCAGTTATCATACAACCAATAAACGCTACGTCCTTAAAGCCCATATTACAGCACAGGATATATCAAATCAGGAAAATGGTGGGATTACAGAGCCTGAACTATTTGAGAGTGGCGAAGACCCCTATACTGAACGGGAAAGGCTTGATGTGTATTTTCGTGATGCCACGTCCCTGCTATTAGGCAATCGTTATTTTATAGACCATACCTTCAGGCTAAGTAAAGACAATCCTAATAGTATCCTGCTACACCATAGGTTTAATTACGAAAACAAGTTTTTCGAATATACACAGGCTACACCAAGCCCACGTTTTGGGGCGTCTTATAATTCATCGATAAATAACAAAACAAGGTATAACCGGATGTACAACCTTATTGGTGCAGCATATACAAATGAAGCCCTGGGAACATTTGAATTTTATCTTGAAGACTACAGATACAATTATTTTTATCGCAGGATAATATTGGCACCGTCAGGCGAAATAGCAGTGCCAAACCAGATTAATGACCGTATTAATACTTATGGCGCAAGTTATACCTACCATAAAGACAAGCTTAAAGGCACCGTTTCATTTTCTAACTCATTGAGTGATCAGTCACTCACAAACATTAGTGTGGCAGCAAGATATCAGCTGAATGATGATATACTTCTTACAGGTGAGTACAAGAATATGAACAAGCTGCCTAACCTTAACTTTCAGCTATACCAAAGCAGCTATGTGTTCTATAACTGGTCAAACAACTTCAAAAACGAAAAGATAAACAGCTTTGAGTTTGAGGCTAAGACTAAATGGCTTGATGCATCGGTACAATATACTGTTTTGAATGATCATCTTTATTTCAGGGATACATATTCTGCATATGGTACAACGCTGTTGGATACTCTTAAGGTTGCACCTGCACAATATAACAATACCATCAATTACCTTTCAATAAAAGCCGGGCGCGAATTTAAATGGTGGAAACTGGCTCTTGATAATACTTTCCTGTATCAGAATGTAACACAACAAGACAACATTCTCAACGTTCCTGAGTTTGTAACACGAAACACGCTATACTTTAGCGACCATTTCTTTAAAAAAGCGCTTTACTTGCAAACAGGCGTGACTTTCCAGTACTTTACAAGCTATTACGGTAATAACTACCAGCCGCTGCTCGGAGAATTTTACGTTCAGGAACGGAAGAAGATAGGCGACTATCCACTATTTGACTTCTTTATAAATGCAAAAATCAGGACCTTCAGGCTGTTTCTGAAAGCTGAGCATTTCAATTCGGCATGGACGGGCTATAACTTTTATTCAGCGCCTGATTATCCCTACCGCGATTTTACATTCAGGTTTGGTATAATCTGGAATTTCTTCTCTTAAAGAATTATTATGGTGTAGATTATTTAAAATCTAACCTCTACATTTGCAGAAAATTATCAATTTATAATTTTAAATGAAATACGCTAAAAATATATTAGAAACCATCGGCAATACACCTTTGGTGAAACTTAATAAAGTTACTCAGGGCATAGATGCACTGGTTCTGGCCAAGGTTGAAACCTTTAATCCCGGAAACTCTGTAAAAGACCGTATGGCCGTAAAAATGATTGAGGATGCAGAAGCTGACGGCAGGCTGAAGCCGGGCGGGACAATTATTGAAGGCACATCTGGCAATACAGGTATGGGTCTTGCCCTGGCTGCAATTGTAAAAGGCTACAAGCTTATATGTGTAATATCAGACAAGCAGTCGAAAGAAAAGATGGACATACTTCGTGCAGTGGGTGCTAAAGTTGTAGTTTGCCCGACTGATGTAGAGCCTACCGACCCACGTTCATATTATTCTGTATCTAAAAAGCTTGCAGAAGAAACGCCTAATGCATGGTATGTAAACCAGTATGATAACCCAAGTAACGCCATTGCACATTATGAACAGACCGGCCCTGAAATATGGGAACAGACAGAGGGCAAAATCACGCACTTTGTTGTAGGTGTTGGTACAGGCGGTACAATATCAGGTGTGGCAAAATATCTTAAAGAAAGGAATCCCAATATTAAATGTTGGGGTATAGATACCTATGGTTCTGTTTTCAAGAAATACCATGAAACGGGTATTTTTGATGAAAACGAAATCTACTCTTATATTACTGAAGGTATTGGTGAAGATATCCTCCCAAAAAATGTTGACTTCTCACTTATTGATGGGTTTACTAAAGTTACCGATAAAGATGCTGCAGTTTATACCCGTAAGCTGGCGCTTGAAGAAGGTATTTTTGTGGGTAACTCTGCCGGTGCAGCCATCAAAGGGCTTCTTCAGCTTAAAGATGAATTTAAGCCGGATGATGTTGTTGTAGTGCTTTTCCATGACAGTGGCAGCCGTTATGTAGGCAAGATGTTTAATGATGACTGGATGCGTGAACGCGGTTTCCTTGATGAGGAAATCACCACAGCACGTGACCTGATAAAGGAACACGAAGATAAGCCACTTGTTATTGCACGCACCGAAGAACTGGTGTCTCACGCTATTGAGCGCCTTCGTAAATACAAGATTTCACAAATTCCGGTTATTGATACAAATGGTTTTGCAGGCTCTCTTGACGAAACAGATCTTTTCCGCGCTTATGTTGAAGATAAAGATATCGCAGAAAAGCCAATCCGTGAGGTGATGGGTAAACCGTATCCTGTTGTGCAGGCTAACACTCCTGTTGATGAAATTTCAAAGCATATCAATAAAGATAACCAGGCTGTACTTGTAGACTTAGGTAATGGGCGCCACCATATTATCACTAAGCATGATATCATCAGCGCTATAAAATAATATCGCGAAATACATTATATTTGAAAGGGCCTAATAGGCTCTTTCCTATTTTATACTATGAAAGAAGACTTTCTGCACCATGTTTGGCAATACAAGAAATTCAACCCTGTTGGGTTAAAGACGGTGCAGGGTGAAGAAGTTACTATCATCAGCAGCGGGCAGTACCTGCAGCAGGCAGGGCCTGATTTCTTCAATGCCCAGATTGTAATTGATGGTCAACGATGGGCCGGAAATGTGGAGATTCATATCAAGTCATCTGACTGGTACCTGCATCATCACGAATCTGACAGTAATTATGATAGTGTGATACTACATGTAGTTTGGGAACATGATGTTGATGTATACCATCGGGGCAATTCGGCTATACCGGTTTTAGAACTTAAAGATTACGTAAGTGCCGAAACTTTGGGAGCATATCAATTATTGTCTTCATCCAAAACATGGATCAATTGTGAAAACCGCCTTGAGGATATCGACAGTTTTATCTTCAGTAGCTGGAAAGAGCGACTCTTTTTTGAACGCCTCGAGAGAAAATCGTTTCCAATAGCACAACTGGCATCTGCAACAAACAATGACTGGGAAGCTGTGCTGTTTTGCTTTTTAGCAAAAAATTTCGGGCTTAATACAAACGGCAGCATCTTTTTAGCAATAGCCCAATCGCTGCCATTTTCTGTCATCAGAAAAGAAAGTTTCGATGTTTATAATCTTGAAGCTTTGTTATTCGGCAGGGCAGGTTTGCTGGATGACAATAAGGAAGATATCTATTTTAAAGATTTAAAAGACAGATGGGAATATCTTAAGCACAAGCACCGTCTTACGGATGTACATATTGACCCTGTGCAGTTTTTTAAACATCGCCCTGATAATTTTCCGACCATACGGCTTGCACAACTGGCGCAGCTGTACCACAAAAATCAGAACCTGTTTTCACAGCTGATTGATAAACGGATTTCTGTTGTTGAGCTATACAATATCTTCGCAGTGGCAGTTTCAGAGTATTGGCAAACGCATTACCAGTTTGACCGTGAGAGCCCAAAAAAGCAAAAAGCCCTCGCAAGACAATTTATTGACCTTATTATCATCAACACAATAGTACCGTTCCGTTTTGCATATGCTAAGGCTACAGGCAAAGAATCAGGCGAAGCACTGATTGAACTTCTGGAGAAGATTGCACCGGAAAGCAATTCCATCATCGAAAAATTTGGAAAGCATAAAATTGCAGCTTTGTCAGCATATGATACACAGGCTTTGCTCCAGCTTAAAAACGAATACTGCGAACACAAACGCTGCCTGCAATGTGCAGTAGGCACAGAGTTGATGAAAGGATAAAATGCGTATTTTTGAGCGCAGAATACTACGCAATGTCATTAGTAACAAATATTCGCCATTTTTTTGAACGCAACGGTTTTCACGTATCATCGCGGTTGGCCGACAGGCTGGGTATGCGCGCTACCAACGTGCGGCTGTTTTTCATATACATCACTTTTGTAACAGTAGGCTTGTGGTTTGGCGTTTACCTTACACTTGCCTTTTGGCTTAAGCTAAAAGACATGATTTATACAAAACGCAGTTCGGTTTTCGATTTGTAGCCATGAAGCAGCAGACAAAATTTTTTTACCCTTTCACTCGCGGGCAGCGTACAGGTGTGCTTGCCTTGATACTGCTGATAATTCTTATTCAGGCTGCCTACTATTTCTTTTCATCGAATGATATAGCAACCAATGAGCAAAAGAGCCAGCAGGAAAAAGAATGGCTTGCGCTACAGCCGAAGATAGATTCTCTTAAAGCGCTGGCTGGGGAAAAACGCGATACAATCTATCCCTTCAATCCCAACTTCATTTCAGACTACAAAGGTTACACTTTAGGGCTTTCCTTAACGGAGATTAAGCGCCTTCATGATTTCCGTAAGACAGGTAAGTACGTAAATTCTGCTCAGGATTTCCAAAATGTTACTAAAGTTAATGATGTACAGCTGGCTAAAATCTCTCCTTATTTTAAGTTCCCGGATTGGGTGAATAAACAGAAATCAGAATCTAAAACTCAATATAAAGATTTTGACAGGCATGATAAATTTGACAAAAATGCAGGAATTTCTGGTAAATCAAATAAGAAAAGCATAGTCAAGGCAGACATCAATACCGCGCTGGAAGAAGACCTTGACAAAGTATTCGGTATAGGCCCTGCATTTGCAAAAAGATACTTCGTAAAAGGGCACAACTTGGCGCTTTCGTTAGCATGGAGCAGATAGATGAATTCACTGAGTTTTCTCCTGAAGCACTATCAGGTTTAAAACAAAGGTTTATGATTGGCGCTAATCCTGATGTTACCAAAATAAATGTAAATACCGCTTCACTAAACCAACTGGCATACTTTCCGTATTTTAACCGCAATATTGCAAAAGGGATAATTACCAGGCGTAGCATGAAAGGAAAAATATCAAATATTGAAGAATTGTTAGATATAAATGATTTTCCTTTTGATAAAGTGAAAATAATTGCTTTATATTTGGAATTCTAAACAAACTATACTTAAGCATGAATTTCGATTATAACGAAACACAAACTATGATTGCCCAGTCTATAAGGGATTTTGCAGAACAGCATATACGCCCGAATATTATGGAGTGGGATGAGAAGCAGATTTTTCCTGTAGACCTTTTCAAAAAGCTTGGCGAAATGGGCTTTATGGGTGTACTTGTCCCGGAAGAGCTTGGCGGTTCGGGCCTTGGTTATCATGAATATATCACTATAGTTGAAGAGATATCTAAAGTTGACCCTTCAATCGGCCTTTCAGTAGCGGCGCATAATTCACTGTGTACAAATCATATTTTGACATTCGGTAACGAAGAGCAAAAGAAACGATGGATACCAAAGCTGGCAACTGCCGAGCATATTGGTGCATGGGGCCTTACGGAACATAATACAGGGTCTGACGCGGGCGGTATGAATACCACTGCTGTACGTGATGGTGACCACTGGATTGTAAATGGCGCAAAGAACTTTATCACTCACGCTAAATCAGGTGATATCGCCGTAGTGATTGTACGTACCGGTGAAAAAGGCGACTCTAAAGGTATGACAGCTTTTGTGTTTGAAAAAGGTATGCCGGGCTTTACAAGCGGTAAAAAGGAAGATAAGCTGGGCATGCGTGCCAGTGAAACTGCTGAACTTATATTTGATAACTGCCGTGTGCCGGATGCCAATCGTTTGGGCGAAGTAGGAGAGGGCTTTATACAGGCGATGAAAATTCTTGACGGCGGAAGGATATCTATCGGTGCATTGTCATTGGGTATCGCCAAAGGCGCTTATGAGGCAGCCTTGAAGTATTCTAAAGAACGCTACCAGTTTGGGCAGCCAATAAGCAACTTCCAGGGCATTGCTTTCAAGTTAGCAGATATGGCTACTGAAATCGAGGCGTCTGAATTGTTGCTTCACAAAGCTGCTTATTTAAAGAACAATGGCAGGAAGATGACAGTGGCGGGCGCAATGAGTAAAATGTATTCGTCTGAAGTATGTGTGCGTGTTTCAAACGAAGCTGTACAGATACATGGCGGATATGGCTACACAAAAGACTACCCTGTTGAGAAATTTTACCGCGACTCTAAGCTATGTACTATAGGCGAAGGAACAACTGAAATACAAAAGCTTGTGATATCGCGTAACCTTGTAAAAGAATAAAATTTTAATACTATACGAAAAAGCGGCCTCTGTGCCGCTTTTTTTGTCAACGAAAATAAATTCAAAATTTATAATTCATAATTCAAAATAATGAATTAAGTTTGCAGCCTTAACGAAAGGAGGTGTTATACTATGTTGATTATACCAATTAAAGACGGCGAAAACATTGATAGGGCATTAAAGCGCTACAAGAGGAAATTCGATAAAACCGGAGTTGTGCGTCAGCTTAGGGCGCGTCAGGCGTTTATTAAGCCATCTGTTAGCAGAAGGGCTGAAATCCAGAAAGCAGCTTACATCCAGGGATTACGCGATTCACTAGAGAGCTAGTATTTTCCCGGCTTAAAATAACTACCGTTAGCAGAAAAGTATAACTTTGCTGTTAACGGTTTTTTTATGGATTCAAAACAGGCATACGCAGATTATCTTTTAAAGGAAAAGAATTATTCCCTGCTTACCGTGCGGGCGTACACTGATGATGTTGCTGCTTTTGAGGTATTCATAAAGCAGGATGATGACGGCGCAACACTTGAGGAAGTAAGCTATAGCCATATCCGCAGCTGGGTGGTAAGCCTGGTTGAAGACGGAATTTCCAACAGCTCGGTAAACCGTAAGATGTCTTCTCTAAAATCTTTCTATAAATTTCTCCTGCGCGCCAAACAGATTGAAATCAATCCGATGGCAAAGCACAAATCGCTGAAGACTGCTAAAAGGTGCAGGTTCCATTCACGGAAAAAGAACTTAACGATGTTGCCGAAGAGCTGGTTATTGCAGGTGATGATTTTGAAGCAGTTCGCGACAGGCTTATCATTGAACTGTTATACACTACCGGTATGCGCCGGGCCGAACTTATAGGCCTTAAGGTTAACAGCTTTGACCAGGGCTCAAATACGCTGAAGGTTCTGGGCAAGAGAAATAAAGAAAGAATACTGCCGCTGTTACCTTGCACGGTAGATTTACTTCAGCAATATATGTCCATTCGTAACACTTTGGAAAATGTTTCAGACCACACTGTGTTAATTCTAAATGTTAAAGGAAATAAAATTAGCGAATCTTTTGTTTATAGGTTAATAAATTGTTACTTTAGTGTTGTCTCTGCCAAGGTTAAGAAAAGCCCACACGTTTTGCGGCATACTTTTTGCAACCCATCTGCTTAACAACGGCGCTGACCTCAATTCAGTAAAAGAGCTACTGGGGCACGCAAGTTTGTCGTCAACACAGGTATATACGCATAGTAGCCTGGCCGAGCTTAAAAAAGTTCATGAAGGCGCACACCCGCGCAACCGGTAGCAAAGTTTAACTTAAATCTATAAACGTTATGAAGGTAAATGTTCATGCGGTCAACTTTACTGTTGACAGGAAACTTGTTGGCTATGTTCAGGAAAGGCTGAATAAACTGGAGAAGTATTATGACAAGGTTGTTTATTCGGACGTATTCTTTAAGCTTGACAATAACAATGCGAAGGAGAATAAGATTGCCGAAATAAAAATAAACGTCCCGGGTGATGAATTTATAGTCAAAAAGCAATGCAAAACATTTGAAGAGGCAGTTGAATTGTGTGCCGACTCAATGGAACGTTTACTCATGAAGAGAAAGCAAAAGGTAAGGGCTGTGTCCTGAATATAAAAAAAATTATGAAAATGTTTTGATTAAAAAATAAAATCTATACATTTGCAGTCCGTTAGAAATAGCGGACTTTTTTATTTAAAGTTGCCGGTGTAGCTCAGCTGGCTAGAGCAGCTGATTTGTAATCAGCAGGTCGTGGGTTCGAGTCCCTCCATCGGCTCAACAATGCGTTTTTTGATAAGCAACTGAAAAGTAAAAGGTTAGGGGAGATACTCAAGCGGCCAACGAGGACGGACTGTAAATCCGTTGGGAAACCTTCGCAGGTTCGAATCCTGCTCTCCCCACAAAACTTTTGCCGGTGTAGCTCAGGGGTAGAGTGCTTCCTTGGTAAGGAAGAGGTCACGGGTTCAAATCCCGTCATTGGCTCAAAACAAGAATTTGAACACTAATTATATAACTAAGATTAAATTATTAAATCATGGCAAAGGAAACTTTTGATAGGTCGAAGCCGCACCTTAACATAGGTACAATCGGGCACGTTGACCACGGAAAAACAACTTTGACTGCAGCTATCACTAAAGTTTTGGCTGATGCAGGTCTTTCTGAAGCTAAGTCATTCGACCAGATTGACAACGCTCCTGAAGAAAAAGAAAGGGGTATTACTATCAATACTTCTCACGTAGAGTACGCTACTGCTAACCGTCACTACGCTCACGTTGACTGTCCTGGTCACGCTGACTACGTTAAGAACATGGTTACTGGTGCTGCTCAGATGGACGGTGCTATCCTTGTGGTTGCTGCTACAGATGGTCCTATGCCGCAAACTCGTGAGCACATCCTTCTTGGCCGCCAGGTAGGTGTGCCTCGTATGGTTGTATTCATGAACAAAGTTGACATGGTTGATGATGCTGAGCTTCTTGAGCTAGTTGAAATGGAAATCCGTGATCTACTTTCTTTCTACCAATATGATGGTGACAATGGTCCTGTAATCCAGGGTTCTGCTCTTGGTGCACTTAACGGTGAGCCAAAGTGGGTTGACACTGTAATGCAGCTTATGGATGCTGTTGACACTTGGATTGAGCTTCCTGCTCGTGACGTTGATAAGCCATTCCTTATGCCGGTTGAAGACGTATTCACTATCACAGGCCGTGGTACTGTTGCAACAGGCCGTATCGAAACTGGTGTTGCTAACACAGGTGACGCAGTTGAAATCATCGGTATGGGTGCTGAAAAACTTACTTCTACAATCACAGGTGTTGAGATGTTCCGTAAAATCCTTGACAGGGGTGAAGCTGGTGACAACGTAGGTCTTCTTCTACGTGGTATCGATAAAGCTGACATCCGTCGTGGTATGGTTATCATCAAGCCAGGATCTGTTAAGCCACACGCTAAATTCAAAGCTGAGGTTTATATCCTTAAGAAAGAAGAAGGTGGACGTCACACTCCATTCCACAACAACTACCGTCCTCAGTTCTACGTTCGTACAACTGACGTAACAGGAACTATCTCTCTTCCTGCAGGTGTTGAAATGGTAATGCCGGGTGACAACCTTACAATCGAAGTACAACTACTTAGCCCAATCGCTCTTAGCGTAGGTCTACGTTTCGCTATCCGTGAGGGTGGTCGTACAGTAGGTGCAGGCCAGGTAACTGAAATCCTTGACTAATTATCAGGATTAAATAAATAAAAAGCCAGCCTGGTGCTTAAGCATCAGCTGGCTTTTAAACAAACGGGCGTAGTTCAAGGGTAGAATAGCGGTCTCCAAAACCGTTGATGGGGGGTTCGAATCCCTCCGCCCGTGCAAATAAAAGAAACAATGAAAGTAACCAACTATATATCTGAGGCGTTTTCTGAACTGAAAACAAATGTTACCTGGCCTGAGTGGGCAGAGGTGCAGCGCCTTGCTGTTATTGTGGCTGTGTTTTCAATAGTGTTTGCCCTTCTTACTTTCGGTATAGACCGTGGTTTTGAAGTTTTGGTTGCAAATATTTACAGTGCTTTAAAAAACTAATTTCCTGATGATGACTGATAACAATGTCAAAAAGTGGTATGTGGTTAGGGCTGTGAGCGGTCAGGAAAACAAAGTAAAGAACTACATAGAGACAGAAATAAACAGGCTGGGTATGGCTGATTATATTTCTCAGGTGCTTGTACCGACTGAAAAAGTTGTGCAGGTGCGTGACGGAAAGAAAATCAGCAAAGACAGGGTTTACTTTCCCGGCTATGTAATGATAGAAGCTAACCTTACCGGCGAAATACCGCATATCATCAAGTCTATTACAGGCGTAATAGGTTTCCTTGGTGAGACAAAAGGCGGCGATGCTGTGCCTTTGCGTATGAGCGAGGTAAACAGGATGCTTGGTAAAGTAGATGAGCTTTCAGTAAAAGCTGACAGTGTTGCTATACCATTTACAGCTGGTGAGACAATAAAGGTTATTGACGGGCCTTTCAACGGCTTTAACGGCACGGTTGAAAAAGTCAATGAAGAAAAGCGTAAGCTTGAAGTGATGGTGAAGATCTTCGGAAGGAAGACCCCGCTTGAACTGAGCTTTATGCAGGTTGAAAAAGTATAATTTGTTACATTATTATAAATCACATCCTCGCTTCCAACTGAAGATGTGCTAAATCTTTAAAAGAAATGGCTAAAGAAATTAGTAAAGTAGTTAAACTACAAGTTAAGGGAGGTGCTGCGAATCCGTCGCCACCGGTTGGACCTGCTTTGGGAGCTGCTGGGGTTAACATTATGGAGTTCTGTAAGCAATTTAATGCAAGGACCCAGGATAAGCCCGGCAAAGTTTTACCTGTACAGATTACAGTGTACAAAGACAAATCTTTCGATTTTGTTGTTAAAACGCCACCTGCTGCTATCCAGTTGATGGAAGCTGCGAAGCTCAAAGGAGGTTCGGGAGAACCAAACCGTAAAAAGGTTGCAAGCGTAAGCTGGGACCAGATCAGGACTATTGCTGAAGACAAAATGGCTGACCTTAATGCATTCACAATTGAGAGTGCTATGAAGATGATTGCCGGTACAGCAAGGTCTATGGGTATAACAGTATCAGGAGCTGCTCCTTTTTAATCTAAAAAGAAAAAGAAGACATGGCAAAATTGACAAAAAAACAGAAAGAGGCTGCTTCAAAAATTGAGAAGAACAAGCTGTATTCTCTGAAAGATGCTTCTGCATTGATCAAGACAGTTGCTTCTGCAAAATTTGATGAGTCGGTTGATATCGCTGTACGTCTTGGTGTTGACCCAAGAAAAGCGAATCAGATGGTAAGGGGCGTTGTAACGCTTCCTCACGGTACAGGTAAAGATGTAAGGGTTCTTGCCCTTGTAACACCTGATAAAGAAGCTGAAGCTAAAGCTGCAGGTGCAGATCACGTAGGTTTAGATGATTATCTTCAGAAAATAAAAGACGGCTGGACAGATGTTGATGTTATCATCACTATGCCTGCTGTAATGGGTAAACTAGGTCCTCTTGGCCGTATCCTTGGCCCTCGCGGCCTTATGCCAAACCCTAAGACAGGTACTGTTACTATGGAAGTAGGTAAGGCTGTAGGTGAAGTGAAAGCCGGTAAGATCGACTTTAAAGTTGATAAGACAGGTATCGTTCATGCAGGTATAGGCAAGGTTTCTTTCGAGGCTGACAAGATCACTGAAAATGCCCACGAAATCATTCAAACATTAATTAAATTAAAACCAACTGCAGCTAAAGGTACATATATTAAGAGTATCCACATCTCTTCTACTATGAGCCCTGCTATTGCTTTAGACCCTAAGGCGGTATAATTGGTAGTTAAAAAGTTTTATTATGACTAAAGAGGAAAAATCAAGAGTTATTGAAGATTTAACTGCACAGTTAGCCGGTACAAACGTTGTCTATGTGGCAGATATTTCCGGCCTTGATGCGCAGAATACTTCAGACCTTAGGAGGGCTTGTTTTAAAGCCGGCATTAAGCTTGAGGTGGTTAAGAACACATTGCTTGAGAAAGCTATGGAGTCTCTCGACAATAACTATGGCGAACTGCCATCAATATTGAAAGGAAGCACTTCAATAATGATTGCTGAGAACGGTAACGCTCCTGCAAAAATCATTAAAGAATTCCGTAAAAGATCTGACAGGCCTGTACTAAAAGGCGCTTACATCCATGAGGCTGTATTCATCGGCGACAACCAGCTTGACGCCCTTGTAGCGCTTAAATCTAAAGACGAGGTTATCGGAGAAATCATCGGCCTTCTTCAATCTCCTGCCAAAAATGTTGTTTCTGCTCTTAAATCAGGCGGAAGCACTATTGCAGGACTTGTTAAAACGTTATCTGAAAGGTAACACCCCGCGGAACGCACTTAATAAATTATATTTTACAAACTATTTAAAACGATAGAAAAAATGGCAGATTTGAAACAATTCGCAGAACAACTTGTTAACCTTACTGTAAAAGAAGTTAACGAACTAGCTACAATACTAAAAGATGAGTACGGAATTGAGCCTGCTGCTGCTGCAGTAGCTGTTGCCGGGTCCTGCTGCAGGTGGTGATGCTCCTGCTGCTGCTGAGCAAACTGAGTTCACAGTAGTACTTAAAGATGCAGGTGCTTCTAAGCTTGCAGTTGTTAAAGCTGTAAAAGAGCTTACAGGCCTTGGTCTTAAAGAAGCTAAAGACCTAGTTGACGGTGCTCCTCAAAACGTGAAAGAAGGCGTTTCTAAAGATGAGGCTGAAGGCCTTAAGAAAGCCCTTGAAGAAGCTGGAGCTGCTGTAGAGCTTAAATAAGCTTACAACGGTTACAAAACCCAGGTTTAGGCCTTGAGAAGTACTCTCAAAGGCCTAAACCATTTTTCGTATAATAACATTTTATACGCTTTTTTTATAATTATTTTAATCAAAATTTTGTCCATTGATGATAACAAATCAGACTGAAAGATTAAATTTTGCCTCTACCAAAAACATCCCTGACTACCCGGATTTCCTTGATATTCAGGTTAAATCGTTTAAAGATTTCTTCCAGCTGGAAACCAAATCTGATGAGAGGGGCAACGAAGGTCTTTATAACACCTTCATGGAAAACTTTCCGATCACTGATACACGCAATCAGTTCGTACTGGAGTTCCTTGACTACTTTGTTGATCCGCCGAGATATACAATTGAAGAGTGTATTGACAGGGGCCTAACATACAGCGTGCCGCTTAAAGCAAGGCTGAAGCTGTATTGTACAGACCCTGAACATGAAGATTTTGAGACGATTGTACAAGACGTTTACCTGGGTACCATCCCGTACATGACGCCTAGCGGTACTTTTGTAATCAACGGGGCAGAGCGTGTTGTGGTATCACAGCTGCACAGGTCTCCGGGAGTTTTCTTCGGCCAGTCTTTCCACGCAAACGGAACAAAATTATATTCTGCAAGGGTAATCCCGTTCAAGGGCTCATGGATTGAGTTCGCTACCGATATCAACAGCGTGATGTATGCGTACATCGACCGTAAGAAAAAGCTTCCGGTTACTACGCTTTTCCGTGCTATCGGCTTTGAGCGTGATAAGGACATCCTTGAAATATTTGACCTTGCTGAAGAAATCAAGGTATCTAAAACAGGCCTTAAAAAATACATCGGCCGCAGGCTTGCTGCACGTGTGCTAAACACATGGCATGAAGACTTCGTTGATGAAGATACAGGTGAAGTGGTTTCTATTGAGCGTAACGAGATTATCTTAGACAGGGACACTATAATTGACAAAGACAATGTTGAGGAAATTATCGAGTCTAACGTAAAATCGATACTGCTTCATAAAGAGGATAACAACCAGGCAGATTATGCCATTATCCACAACACTTTACAGAAGGACCCTACAAACTCTGAAAAAGAAGCCGTAGAGCACATTTACCGTCAGCTGCGTAACGCAGAACCGCCTGATGAAGAAACTGCACGCGGTATTATAGATAAACTGTTCTTCTCTGACCAGCGCTACAACCTTGGTGAAGTAGGCCGCTACAGGATGAACAAAAAACTGAATCTTGACATCCCGATGGATAAGCAGGTGCTTACCAAAGAGGATATCATCACGATAGTTAAGTACCTTATCGAGCTTATCAACTCTAAAGCGGAGATTGATGATATCGACCACCTTTCAAACCGCCGTGTAAGGACGGTTGGCGAGCAATTGTCAGCACAGTTCGGTGTGGGCCTTGCACGTATGGCAAGGACTATCCGCGAGCGTATGAACGTAAGGGATAATGAGGTGTTTACCCCGATTGACCTTATCAACGCCAAAACGTTGTCTTCGGTTATCAACTCGTTCTTTGGTACCAACCAGCTTTCGCAGTTCATGGACCAGACCAACCCGCTTGCAGAGATTACGCACAAGCGTAGGCTATCGGCACTTGGGCCTGGAGGTCTTAGCCGTGAAAGGGCAGGTTTCGAGGTTCGTGACGTTCACTATACACACTACGGGCGCCTTTGCCCTATTGAAACGCCTGAAGGGCCGAACATCGGTCTTATCTCGTCTCTTGGTGTGTATGCCAAAGTAAACGGAATGGGCTTTATCGAGACACCATACCGCAAGGTTACCAACGGTGTTGTAGACCTTGAGTCGACTCCGGTTTACCTGAGCGCTGAAGAGGAAGAAGGCAAGATGATTGGCCAGGCGAACACGGAGATGGATGATAACGGTAAGATTACAGCTGAAAGGGTGATTGTACGTGAGGAGGGTGACTTCCCGGTAGTTGAGCCTACCGCAGTACATTATACTGACGTTGCCCCGAACCAGATCGCTTCAATTTCGGCATCGCTTATCCCGTTCCTTGAGCATGATGACGCGAACCGTGCGCTGATGGGATCAAACATGATGCGCCAGGCCGTACCATTGTTACGTCCTGAAGCACCAATCGTGGGTACCGGCCTTGAGCGCCAGGTAGCATCAGACTCTCGTGTACTTATCAATGCTGAAGGGCATGGTACCGTTGAGTATGTAGATGCTAACCAGATTACAATTAAATATGACAGGACAGACCGTGAGCGCAGCGTAAGCTTCGATACGGATGAGAAAACATACCAGCTTATCAAGTTCAGGAAAACCAACCAGAGCACGAGCATCAACCTTAAGCCTATCGTAAGGAAAGGTGACAGGGTAGTGCCGGGCCAGGTGCTTTGCGAAGGCTATGCTACGCAAAACGGTGAACTTGCCCTTGGGCGTAACCTTAAAGTGGCGTTCATGCCATGGAAGGGCTACAACTTTGAGGATGCTATCGTGATCTCTGAAAAAGTTGTCCGTGATGATATCTTTACTTCAATCCACGTGGATGATTATTCACTTGAGGTAAGGGATACAAAACTGGGTAATGAAGAGCTTACCAATGATATACCTAACGTATCTGAAGAGGCAACAAAAGACCTTGACGAGAACGGTATGATCAGGATTGGTGCCGAGGTAAAACCGGGCGATATCCTTATCGGTAAGATCACTCCTAAAGGTGAGAGCGATCCGACTCCTGAAGAAAAACTATTAAGGGCTATCTTCGGTGACAAGGCAGGTGATGTTAAAGATGCATCGCTTAAAGCTTCTCCTTCACTACACGGCGTTGTACTTGACAAAAAACTGTTTGCGCGTGCCGTGAAAGACAAGCGCAAGCGTACTAAGGATAAAGATGATTTGGGCAAGCTTGAGATGGACTTTGAAGTGAAGTTCAACGAACTTAAAGACAGGCTTATCGATAAGTTGTTCAACATCATCAATGGTAAGACATCTCAGGGTGTAATGAATGACCTGGGTGAAGAAGTACTGCCAAAAGGCAAGAAGTTCACGCAGAAAATGCTTTACGCTGTTGAAGATTTTGCCCACCTGACTAAAGGCCAGTGGACTACAGATGATGATACGAATGCTATGGTTAATGACCTTATCCATAACTACAAAATCAAGCTGAATGACCTACAGGGCGCATTGAGAAGGGAGAAATTCACAATTACTGTAGGTGACGAGCTTCCGTCAGGTATCCTTAAGCTTGCTAAAGTTTACATCGCTAAGAAACGTAAGCTGAAAGTAGGTGATAAGATGGCAGGACGCCACGGTAACAAAGGTATTGTTGCCAAGATCGTTCGCCAGGAAGATATGCCGTTCCTTGAGGATGGTACTCCTGTAGATATCGTTCTTAACCCGCTGGGTGTACCATCGCGTATGAACATCGGGCAGATATACGAAACCGTACTTGGCTGGGCAGGTATGAATTTGGGCAAGAAATTTGCAACGCCGATATTTGACGGTGCATCGCTTGACCAGATCAATGCTCTTACAGACGAGGCAGGTATTCCGCGCTTTGGCCATACTTACCTATATGACGGTGGTACAGGCGAGCGTTTCCACCAGCCGGCAACCGTAGGTGTTATCTACATGCTGAAACTGGGCCACATGGTTGATGATAAGATGCACGCCCGCTCTATCGGGTCCGTACTCGCTTATCACGCAGCAGCCTCTTGGAGGTAAGGCACAGTTTGGTGGCCAGCGTTTTGGTGAGATGGAGGTTTGGGCTCTTGAAGCATATGGTGCGTCAAGCACGCTTAGGGAGATCCTTACCGTTAAGTCTGACGACGTTATAGGAAGGGCCAAAACATATGAGGCTATCGTGAAAGGGGAGACAATGCCGGAACCTGGCCTGCCTGAATCTTTCAATGTATTGATGCACGAGCTTAAAGGCCTTGGCCTTGACATAAGGCTTGAGGAATAAATATAAAACGGGAGTGGTGCTTTGGTGCCATTCCCTCTTTCAATAGCTTTTTAATATCAATTGTTAGATCATTATCATGACAAGATTAAAAGATAAAAACACGGTTAAGCGTTTTAACCAAATTTCGATAGGGCTTGCATCGCCGGAAGCTATCCTGGCAGAATCAAGGGGTGAGGTATTAAAGCCCGAAACCATCAACTATCGTACACATAAACCGGAGCGTGACGGACTTTTCTGTGAGCGTATATTCGGCCCGGTAAAAGACTTTGAATGTGCATGTGGCAAGTACAAAAGGATACGTTACAAAGGTATCGTTTGTGACCGATGCGGTGTTGAAGTTACCGAAAAGAAAGTACGCCGTGACAGGGTAGGCCACATCAACCTTGTAGTGCCTATCGCTCACATCTGGTATTTCCGTTCGCTACCTAACAAAATAGGCTATATCCTTGGGCTTCCGTCTAAGAAGCTTGATATGATCATATACTATGAAAGGTATGTGGTGATACAGCCGGGTATTGCTAAAGGCCCGGATGGTGAAGCACTGAACACACTTGACTTTTTAACGGAGGAAGAGTACCTGAACATACTGGATACGCTTCCTATGGAAAACCAGTACCTTGACGATAACGACCCTAATAAGTTTATCGCTAAAATGGGTGCTGAGTGTATCATGGACCTTCTTGCAAGGATTGACCTTGATGCATTGTCATATGAACTTCGCCACAGCGCAAACAACGAAACATCTAAGCAGCGTAAAACCGAGGCCCTTAAAAGGCTGCAGGTTGTAGAATCGTTCCGTGAGAGCAACATGAACAGGGAAAACCGCCCTGAGTGGATGATACTTAAAGTTATCCCTGTTATCCCGCCGGAGCTTCGCCCGCTTGTGCCGCTTGATGGTGGCCGTTTCGCAACGTCTGACCTTAACGACCTTTACCGCAGGGTAATCATCCGTAACAACCGTCTTAAGCGTTTGATGGAGATAAAAGCCCCTGAGGTGATCCTTCGTAACGAAAAGCGTATGCTTCAGGAATCTGTTGACTCGCTATTCGATAACACAAGGAAAGCATCGGCTGTTAAGACAGAATCTAACCGTCCGCTTAAATCACTTTCAGATTCACTTAAAGGTAAGCAGGGACGTTTCCGCCAAAACCTTCTTGGTAAGCGTGTTGACTACTCGGCACGTTCGGTAATCGTCGTTGGCCCTGAAATGAAGCTGTATGAGTGCGGACTTCCTAAAGACATGGCTGCCGAGCTTTACAAGCCGTTTGTTATCCGTAAGCTTATAGAGCGCGGAATCGTTAAGACGGTGAAGTCGGCCAAAAAGATAATCGACAAAAAAGAGCCTGTAGTGTGGGACATCCTTGAAAACGTAATCAAGGGCCACCCGGTACTATTGAACAGGGCCCCAACCCTTCACAGGCTTGGTATACAGGCATTCCAGCCGAAACTTATCGAAGGTAAGGCTATCCAGCTGCATCCATTGGTATGTACGGCTTTCAACGCCGACTTTGACGGTGACCAGATGGCGGTGCACCTTCCGCTAGGCCCTGAGGCTATCCTTGAGGCACAGCTGTTGATGCTTGCGTCGCACAACATCCTAAACCCGGCAAACGGTGCGCCTATCACAGTACCTTCACAAGACATGGTACTTGGCCTTTATTATATGACGAAGGAGCGTCTGTCTACAGACACTAACAAGATATTAGGCCAGGACCTTACATTCTATTCTGCTGAAGAAGTGAACATTGCACTTAATGAAGGCAGGCTGGAACTGAATGCACGTGTGAAGATACGCGCTAAAGACTTCAATGAAAACGGCGAGCTTGTTTGGAAAATCATCCAGACAACTGCGGGCAGGGTACTATTTAATGAAGTAGTTCCTGAAGCAGCCGGATATATCAATGAGGTTCTTACGAAGAAATCATTAAGGGATATCATCGGTAAGATTTTGAGTGTTACTGATGTGCCTACAACTGCCGCGTTCCTTGACAACATGAAGGACATGGGTTATAAGTTCGCATTTAAAGGCGGCCTTTCATTCAGCCTGGGTGATATTATCATCCCGGCAAGGAAAGAAGAGCTTATTGCTGATGCAAACGAGCAGGTTGAGGCTATCTCTATGAACTATAATATGGGTCTTATCACCAATAACGAGCGTTACAACCAGGTTATTGACGTGTGGACATCTACTAACGCATTGCTTACAGAGCTTGCCATGAAGAACATCCGTGAAGACCAGCAGGGCTTCAACTCGGTGTATATGATGCTTGACTCGGGTGCGAGGGGTAGTAAAGAGCAGATACGCCAGCTTACAGGTATGCGTGGTTTGATGGCTAAGCCTAAAAAATCAACTGCAGGCGGTGGCGAGATTATCGAAAACCCAATCCTTTCAAACTTTAAGGAAGGCCTTTCGATTCTTGAATACTTCATCTCTACGCACGGTGCGCGTAAAGGTCTAGCGGATACGGCCCTTAAAACGGCTGACGCGGGTTACCTTACACGTAGGCTGCATGACGTATCTCAGGACGTAATCGTTAACTCGGTTGACTGTGGTACGCTAAGGGGTATCGAGGTATCTGCGCTTAAGAAAAACGAAGAAATTGTGGAGACCCTTGGCGAGAGGATTCTTGGCCGTGTGGCACTGCAAGATGTAATAAACCCGCTTACAAGCGAAGTGCTTGTAGCAGCAGGTAATGAGATAAAAGAAGCTGAAGTAAGGGCTATAAACGCTGCACCTATCGAAAGGGTAGAAGTACGCTCGCCGCTTACATGTGAGGCTACCAAAGGTATCTGTGCTAAGTGCTACGGCCGTAACCTTGCCACAGGCAGGATGACCCAGAAGGGTGAAGCTGTTGGTGTAATCGCGGCACAGTCTATCGGTGAGCCGGGTACACAGCTTACGCTACGTACCTTCCACGTGGGTGGTACTGCAGGTAACATCTCTGAAGAATCAAGCATTGTAACCAAGTTTAAAGGCCGTCTTGAAATAGAAGACCTTAAAACAGTTAAAGGTGAAGACAGCGAAGGTAACGCTACTGATATTGTGGTATCGCGTTCTACTGAGCTTAAGCTTGTTGACGAGAAAACAGGCATTCTGCTTAACACGCACAACATTCCTTACGGTTCAAGCATCTACGTTAAAGACGGTGATGTTGTAAGCGAAGGCACTGTGGTGTGTAAGTGGGATCCGTATAACGGTGTTATCATCTCTGAATTTACTGGTAAGGTAGCTTATGAAGATATCGAGCAGGGACAAACGTTTGTGGTTGAGATTGACGAGCAGACCGGCTTCCAGGAGAAGGTAATCTCTGAAGCAAGGAACAAAAAGCTTATCCCTACGCTATTGATTTACGGAAAAGACAATGAGCTTATCCGTTCATATAACCTTCCGGTGGGTGCCCACCTTATGGTTGACAACGGCGAGAAGATTAAGGCAGGTAAGGTACTTGTGAAGATACCAAGGCGTTCAAGCAAGGCAGGTGATATTACCGGTGGTTTACCAAGGATTACAGAGCTTCTTGAAGCACGTAACCCAAGTAACCCGGCAGTTGTTTCTGAAATTGACGGTGTGGTTTCATTCGGTAAGATCAAGAGGGGTAACCGCGAGATTGTTATCGAGTCGAAATTCGGCGAGATCAAGAAATACCTTGTGAAGCTTTCTAACCAGATACTTGTACAGGAGAATGACTATGTTAAGGCGGGTATGCCGCTAAGTGACGGGGCCATCACTCCGGAAGATATCCTTCGCATACAGGGGCCAAGCGCTGTACAGCAGTACCTTGTAAACGAGATCCAGGAAGTGTACCGCCTTCAGGGTGTGAAAATCAACGACAAGCACTTTGAAGTTGTTATCCGCCAGATGATGCGTAAAGTACAGGTTCAGGATCCGGGAGATACGCTGTTCCTTGAAGACCAGATGATACATACAAGCGACTTCATTGTTGAAAATGACAAGCTGTATGGCATGAAGGTGGTAGAGGATGCAGGTGACTCTGTAAACCTGAAACCGGGCCAGATTGTGTCGCCGCGCGAACTTAGGGACGAGAACTCGCTCCTTAAGCGTAACGACCAGAACCAGGTGATAGCACGCGATGTTATCCCTGCTACGGCTACACCGGTACTACAGGGTATCACAAGGGCGTCACTACAAACTAAGTCGTTCATCTCGGCTGCATCGTTCCAGGAAACCACTAAGGTACTGAACGAAGCTGCGGTGGCCGGTAAGGTTGACGGACTTGAAGGACTTAAAGAGAACGTTATCGTGGGCCACAGGATACCTGCAGGTACAGGTATGAGGGACTATGACAACATTATCGTAGGGTCTAAAGAAGAGTACAATGAGCTTTTAACTCCGAAAGAGGAATATAATTATTAATATGAGCGACCAAAACCAACAGCCGGGGCAGATAAACATCGAGATTGATGAGAAAACTGCCGAGGGCGTGTACAGCAACCTTGCTATCATTAACCACTCGGCCAGCGAGTTCGTAGTGGACTTTGTAAGCATCATGCCGGGCACCCCGAAAGCGAAAGTGAAAAGCCGCATCGTATTAACGCCGCAGCATGCCAAGCGCCTGCTGAAGGCACTGGGGGAAAACATCCACCGCTTTGAGAGTGCCCACGGGCAAATCAGCGATACGGAGCAACCCGCCATCCCTTTGAGTTTCGGTCCTGCGGGACAGGCTTAATATAAATAAGAAACCCCACTTGAAAGAGTGGGGTTTTTTAATAATAATCAGATTATAGATTATCCAAACCTATCTTTTAATGATAAATTTCTTTGTTATTACACGGCTCCCATAATTTAATTTGATGGAGTATGTACCTTCCTGCATTTTGGGTGATAATGATATCAACAAATTATCTGTAGATGCAAATTTAGCCTTTTCAATTTCTTTGCCTAGAATATCAAAAATCTTGTAAGATCCTGATGTATATTCTCCGAGATGGATATTTAGAAGATTATCTGCGGGGTTAGGATAAATTAGAACATCAGCTTCATTTAAAACTGTACCGTTTTGTACTGTTTCCTCTATATTGGCTGGCCTTGAAAAGACAGTATTGCTCAATAGATCATTGAATGATGTAAGTGTAATATGATATTTACATGGCACTTTGTCGGCAGGAATAACTGTGTCGTACTTTGTCCATGTGGGATACATGAACCTTTCAACAGACAGCAGGGTAGTTTTTAAATTTACAGTAGCTGGTGTAGCTCCCTTGTCAGCAAAATTGTATTTAAGAATTCTGAATTGTTGGGGGATTTTATATGGCTGTTCGTTTAATTGCTTCGTTTTACATTGTACTATGCCATTAACAACGTTAAATTCATACAAATGTGCATATCCGCCATCTCTGTTAGTGCAAAGCAACTGATTTCCGTTACCAAGAAATTTACCCGCAAGGTAATCATCGCCAAGGCCAATTACCCACTCATTAATTTTATTGGGGTAAGCTGTCGTGCTATTATCCCATATAAGAGACCACGCGTTAGCGCTATAGGCATACAGGCGGACCTTCTTTGTTAATTTATTGATGCATAAAAGTTCGTCTTTACCATCACCGTCAAAATCTTCTGCAAGATACTCATCATTAGAGTTCAGATTCCATTGCGTACTTGTTGTAGTTGTTAGTTTGTTGTTTGAGTTTATGCGTGTCCATTGGCTGTTAGTTGTATTATATGTTAAGAGCCATATAGTATTGTTACTATGGTTTATCCATAGTAAATTATCATTTGCGCCACCATTAAAATTTCCTGCAATAAATTTATCGTCTGTATGTAACGGTAAAGTAACAGAACCTGTTCCCGAAATTGCATCAATTTGATTGTTGCCTGAATTTACATACAGCTCATTGTAGTTATACGTATTTCCGGGTGCCTGGTCAGGATCAAATTTAATTATTACCGCATATAGTGTTGATTTATTAGAAAGGAACAACTCATCTCCTGCGGCACCGTCAAAATTCCCCACAGCATAATTAGTATGGGCAAGTGCATCCGGGGTAAACCAATTATTAAGTGTGTATCCCGAAATTATTTCATCAGCAGGAATTTCATCTTCAAGTTTTTCAACGCTCCACACATCATTGTAGGTGTTTATAACTTGATCATTTGTCCTTATATCTTTGGTGGTTATCGTTAACCTGTTGGTTAATCTTTGTAAAGCCGAATTCAAACCATCAGATGAAAAACTAAGTATCTCATCATCATCGTTGTTAGTTTCAGGGATAAAATTACCTGTAATAAATGTGTCAAATTTGTTCCAGGTCTTTTCCAGGTTAAATATTCCCAATTTATCAGACTTGCCCGACGCCCAAACAACCGGATTTTGGTACTTTTTCTGCTGATATACTTTTACCCAGTCGACTTGTACCTTTTCATCTTCAATATCATTTGTATCGGGATCTGGAAACAGTACGGTTTTACCGTTTATAATTGTATTGTCAGTTTCTATGTTATCGTTTTCGTCAAGATTGTCTTCAGGATTTTGAGTGGGGTCAGATGTATTAGTTTTTATTGCATTTGTGAGTACGAGATTAATTGATTCAGAATGTGAATTCCTATTCCATAAATCAATTGTATATACTAACTCCCCATCAATAAAAAATTCCTGTTTAAAGATGTCCCATTTAACGGCGTAGCGATGCCAACTTCCACCAATGTCGCCACAACTACCGAGAGATGTAAAAAAATAAGGCTTATTTGACGCTTGATTATCCCAAAACATATTAACATCATAAATATGGGATGAATAAGTATGGTTATAATCGAAAGGATCTTCTTGTTCAATGGAAACCTGCTCAATGATATCTATTTCTTCGGGATAAAAGCCACCAAATCCCACGCTGTTTGGATGTATTTCCCGCTCGCGATAATTAGGAAAAAGCCAAAATGCAGCGAATGTGCCTTTGCCGGACGGTAGTTTGATTTTGGCTTCAAAATAGCCATACATAAAATTCTGCTTTGAAAGCACTTCCCCCGCAGAATACTTTGCTACATTTCCATTACCATTTTTAAATTTTGTACTGCCATTGAGGAACCCGTCCGGATTTTTGTCAATGCTAAGTACCAAGGCATTATCTTTAATAGTTACCTCATCAGGTTGAAAAACTTGCTCCTGTAGCCAGCGGTTCTCGCCGTTTTGAGCTTTCCATTTCTGGGTGTCCAGTGTCGGATTGTTGAAGTTGTCATAAAACACTGGAGGTCCCCAATCTGAAGGTATCGTATATGGGGTGGACGATGTTAATTGCCCGTAGCAATACGATCCTGTAAGCACTAACAATAGAAAAATTTTTTTCATAATAATATAGTTTAAGGTTTTAACAAATATATGTATTCGTAAAACTTGAAAAAGTAATATTGATTGATAGGATGATTTATAATATCATTTGATAGTATCACGCCGCCAGTTTGACATCTATGCCCAATAAACAAGAAAATGGCTAAAATAGCCATTTCCTGTTTACACTGTAAAATTTAATGATTGTATCAGTCCGCCCGTTATCACCAAGTGATAATTCAGTACAATCGGGCTGCCGGGGAAATTCCCTGATGTTTCCGTTTTAAGGATACTTTCCTTTTCGTGTTCTTCATAGCTTAGAGGCTTAATTGTAGCGCGGTATCGCTTGTTAGAGTCGGCAATCCAAGCTTCGATTTCCTTTTTGCCGTTATAGGTTTTGCCTTCGTCCTGAACCATTGCATTATCGGAAAAACACTTTACATAGTCGGCACTGTCAAAGTTATTTTGTGCCGCCACCAGATCTGCTATTACTTTTGGTAAGTTCATGTTATTTATTTTTTAAGTTATTAAACAGTTCTTACGGTTCCGCCGTCAATTACAAATTCGGTTCCGGTTAAGTAGTTAGCCCTTGGCGAAACCAGGAAGCCTACCAACTCTGCCACTTCTTCGGGCTTTGCAGGCCTGCCGTAAGGTATCCCACCCAGTGCATCCATTACGCCTTGCTGCGCTTCTTCCACTGTGCTGTTGGAATTCCGGGCAAGCTCACCCAGCCAAGCATCCGATGCTGATGTGTTGATCCATCCCGGCGAAACCGTGAGTACACGCAAACCTTTTGGCGTAACTTCGTTGGATAAGCTTTTGCTGTAGTTTCGCAATCCTGCTTTGGCAGCAGCGTATGGCAGTGTCGACTCATACAATGGCAGTTTCCCCTGGATAGAGGCAATGTGGATGATAACGCCCTCTTTGCGCTCAATCATTTGCGGTAAAAATCCCCTGTCGAGACGAACAGGCGCCAGTAAATTAGCATGCAGGGTAGAAATCCAGTCTTCATCGCTTAGCACGCTAAATCCGCCCGCCGGTGTAGAAGATGACCCGAGGTTGTTCACCAATATGTCCAGCCTTCCGTAAGTTGATAATACCTCGCTAACCACTTTTTGCGACCCTTCCGCCGTACTTAAATCGGCAGCAATAAAATGCAGTTTGTCATTCTCTTTTTCGGGTGCATTCCTGGCTGTGATGATAACTGTTGCACCGGCTTGCAGCAGCCTTTCGGCCATAGCCCTACCGGCGCCTTTTGTACCGCCTGTTACTAATGCAATCTTTCCTGATAATTCGTTTTGATAATCCATGTTGTGATATGTTTTAAATTTCTTTGTACAAATCTCGGCAGTACGTTACATCCTCACAAGTACGGAGTTATGATTCAGATAGGGATAAATTTTTCCCCTATTGCGCATATTGGTATATAGCTTAATTTTGTAATATGTATGAAAGAAAAACATTGCCAAACCTTAATTGCGGCCTTGACCTTATAGGCGAAGTGCTGTACGGAAAATGGAAAATTCGCCTGCTTTGGTTTATTGACCAGGGGCACAAACGCCCGAGCGAGTTGCAGCGCAAAATACCCGATGCTTCGCGCAGGGTTTTAAATATCCAGCTGAAAGAATTAGAGGAACACGAGCTTGTTTCAAAGATTATTTATCCTGTAGTGCCACTCAAAGTCGAGTACAGCCTTACGGATTTCGGGAAGACACTGATACCGGTTATTTCAGCAATCGGGAATTGGGGCGACGCGCACGAAGAACGCTTACGGTCGCTAATTTTAAAACGGTTAGAAAACACCGCTTCTTAAATTATAGAAATGTTGAGATGAAATTATTTTGCAAAGATACGGCCACCTCTCCAAATCATAATTACAAAACCCGTTCAAAAAGATGCAGTTCATCGATTAATTGACGATAGATGGAGTTGTTAAAGAAGTGTTAAACGCTGCACTCGCAGTTGTATAAAGTAAAGCTTAATTCAGCTAAATTTGAGTCATATTTACCGCTTTTAAGAAAAGATTTGCAAGTGTTGCCTGACATATCGAATGTTAACAAATTCCCCTTTCAGTTCCCATAATAAATTGTATTTTTACGATTCGAAAAACGAAAAGATTAATGGGTAAAATCATTGCCATCGCCAACCAAAAAGGCGGCGTGGGAAAAACAACAACATCGGTAAACCTGGCGGCTTCGCTGGGTGTTCTCGAGAAAAAAGTACTGCTTATAGATGCTGACCCTCAGGCAAATGCGAGCTCAGGGCTTGGTATTGATGTGGAGTCGGTTGAAACCGGTACTTACCAGATTTTGGAACACAGCGCCACACCGGATGAGGCCACGATTGAATGTACTGCGCCAAACGTGTGGGTTATCCCTGCACATATAGACCTTGTAGCCATTGAAATAGAGCTTGTTGATAAAGAAAACAGGGAGTACATGCTGAAGCAAGCTCTTGAAAGCGTGAAAGATAAGTACGATTACATACTGATTGACTGTGCGCCGTCGCTTGGGCTTCTTACCCTGAATGCGCTTACTGCAGCCGACTCTGTAGTGATCCCGATACAATGTGAATATTTTGCACTTGAAGGCCTTGGAAAGCTGTTAAATACTATAAAAAGCGTACAGAAAATACACAATCCTGCGTTAGATATTGAAGGCCTTTTGCTTACCATGTATGATTCACGCTTACGCCTTAGCAATCAGGTAGTTGAAGAGGTACAGAAACATTTCAACGACATGGTTTTCAACACGGTGATACAAAGAAATGTGAAGCTGAGCGAGGCTCCGAGCTATGGCGAGAGTATCATAAATTATGACGCAACCAGCAAAGGCGCAACCAATTACCTGCACCTTGCCGAAGAAATAATCAAGAAAAACAGTAAAGTAGTTTCATGACAAAAGCGATTAAAAAACAGGCTCTTGGCAGAGGATTGTCGGCTTTATTGAAAAACCCTGAAAATGACATCAAATCGGTTGATGACAAGGGCGCTGACAAAGTTGTAGGCAATATCATAGAGCTTGAACTTGATGCTATCGAAATAAACCCATTCCAGCCGCGTACGCATTTTAATGAAGAGGCGCTGCAGGAACTTAGTACATCTATCAAAGAACTTGGTGTAATACAGCCTATTACAGTACGTAAGCTTGATTACAACAAATACCAGCTTATATCAGGTGAGCGCAGGCTTCGTGCCAGTAAACTCGCGGGCCTAGAGACTATTCCGGCTTACATTCGTATAGCCAACGATAACGAATCGCTGGTAATGGCACTGGTTGAAAACATTCAACGTCATGACCTTGACCCGATTGAGGTGGCGCTGTCTTATCAAAGGCTTATGGAAGAAGTTCAGCTTACGCAGGAGCAAATGAGCGATCGTGTGGGCAAAAAGCGCTCAACCATAGCTAATTACCTTCGCCTGCTGAAGCTTGACCCGATAATCCAGACCGGCATACGCGATGGGTTTATCACTATGGGCCATGGGCGTGCTATCATCAACATTGAAGACCATGATGCACAGGCAGATATCTACCAGAAAATCGTAAGCGGAAACCTTTCCGTTCGCGAAACAGAAACCCTCGTAAAAAATTACCAGGAAAGCCTGAAACCGCAGCCAGCAAAAGCTAAAGAAAGGGCGTCTACATTTAATGTTACAGAGGCTAACACGAAGAGCTTTAAGGATTTCTTCGGGGCAAAAGTTGATGTAAAAGTTGATGATAAAGGCAAGGGAAAAATCACCATACCATTTCATTCTGAAGAAGATTTCAACAGGATACTTAAACTCATCAACGGATAGTGAAACAGCTGTTTGCCATATTCGGTTTTGCATTTGCTTTACTGTCTTCGCCATGTTTTGCACAGGAAGAGGGGAAAGAGGAAGGGCTTGTTGTTGAGCAGGATTCAACACTGCTAAGGCCTTATAAACTTGATGCGCTCGCACCGTCAAAGGCGGCGTTTTATTCGGCAGTTGTGCCCGGGCTTGGCCAAATTTATAATAAGGATTACTGGAAAGTACCGATTGTATATGGTGGTATGGGCCTTAGCCTTTATTACTATTTCTGGAACAATGATAAGTACCACGAATACCGTGATGCTTATAAAAACTCACTGGCAGGCAGGCCGATAACAGGTGAACTTGCAGCCTTGCAAAATGACCGTGACAGGCTTATCCGCGGGCAGCGTTTCCATCAGCGCAACCGTGACCTTTCAATGCTTATAACGGTCGGATTCTATATCCTGAATATTGTTGATGCCAATGTTAGTGCGCACCTCTCGCAATTTAATGTAAATGAGAATCTTAGCTTTAGGCCACAACTGCAGCAAAACCAGATTGACTACAAGCATAATATGGGGTTCTCGTTAACTTACCAATTTAAATAATATGAAGATAGCGCTGCTGGGTTACGGAAAAATGGGTAAAGTGATAGAACGTATTGCACAGGAACGCGGCCATGAAATCGTGATGAGAAAAGCAAGTGCCGATACGTTTGAAGGCCTTGAAGATGCTGATGCCGCCATCGATTTCAGTATACCTGATGCTGCTGTTGGAAACATTACTGCATGCCTTGAGCGCAACATCCCAATAATATCCGGAACAACAGGTTGGCTTGAAAAGTACCACGATATGGCCGAGCTTTGCGAGCAACGCAACGGGGCTTTTATCTACGGCTCAAACTTCAGCCTTGGCGTGAATATATTTTTTGAATTAAATACGCACCTGGCAAAAATGATGGGCCACCTGAAACAATACAAGGTTTCAATGGAAGAGGTACACCACACGCAAAAGCTTGATGCCCCGAGCGGTACAGCTATAACCCTTGCTAAAGACATTATAGCACACAGCGACTACTCCAGCTGGGCTATTGGCAACCCTAAAGAAGATGAGATATTTATAGATGCCAAACGCGTTGAAGGCGTACCGGGTACACATACTGTAACGTATGACTCTGATGTTGACTCAATCGAAATTAAGCATACCGCCCACAGCCGTGAAGGTTTTGCCCTTGGCGCGGTAATAGCCGCCGAGTGGCTTATAGGTAAAAAAGGCGTTTACAGCATGAAAGACGTTTTGGGCCTCTCGTAACAAATCCTGATTAAAAGCTACATATACTGAAAATTATACAGCAATGACACTTACACAATGGTTTATATTTTTCCTGGCAGTACAGGTTATTCATTTTTTAGGCACCTGGAAACTGTATCACAAAGCCGGGCGTAAACCCTGGGAAGCTGCAGTACCGGTATACAATGCCGTGGTACTTATGCGCATCATCAACCGCTCAACTTGGTGGACAGTTTTGCTTTTCATCCCTATTGTTAACCTTATCATGTTCCCCGTTGTTTGGGTTGAAACCCTTCGCAGCTTCGGGAAAACATCAACTACCGATACCATTCTGGGTGTTGTTACACTGGGTTTTTACATTTACTACATCAATTATTTTGAAGATGTACAGTACAGGCCGGAACGCGAACTGAAAGCATCTACAAAAGGCGGAGACACACTTAGCTCACTGCTATTCGCTATTGTTGTGGCAACTATCGTGCATACTTATATAATGCAGCCGTTCAATATACCATCTTCATCATTAGAAAAGACTTTACTCGTTGGAGATTTCCTGTTTGTGAGCAAACTGCATTACGGTCCGCGTACACCTATGACTACAGTCGCCGCGCCAATGGTGCATGACACCATACCTGTAATCAATAAGCGTTCATACAGCAAGTGGCCGCAGTTGCCTTATTTCAGGTTTCCGGGTTTTGAAAGCGTGGAGAAGAATGACATTGTAGTATTTAACTGGCCTGCTGATACCGTAACCAAATTTTTTGATGCTTCTGCAGTAGGTCTTCGTAAGCCTATAGACAAAAAATCAAATTACGTAAAGCGCTGCGTAGGTACACCAGGCGATACATTTGAACTTCGTGATGGCATTGTGTTCATCAATGGTAAAGAACTGAAGCTTAGTGGCAGGGCAAGGCCGCAGTACATGCATACTATTTACTCAAAAACCGGCGTGTCTCCTGCACTTATCCAGCAGGCAGGCTCTACAGAGTTTTTCCGTTCGTTTGTAGTGAGTAACCTCACTCAAGAGCAGGCACAAGCCCTTACACCTTACGTATCGTCAAGCCAGCAAAATGCAGATGGCAGTATCACTATTCGTACATCAGAGCGTGGGCTGCCAACGGCTATGCTTCAACAGTACCAGATTCCTGTGCAGGAAGTTGCAGAGCCTGTTGTAACAGTAAACCTGACGCTTGATGGCGCTGAAAAAATCAGAGCAACGACTGGTATTGATTCGGTTGTACGCTATATCGAGAAAAGGCCGCAGCCGGTGTTTGGGCAGGTTGCCACATGGAATCAGGATAATATGGGCCCATTCCTAATCCCCGGCCGTGATAAATCGGTTAAGCTGACACTGCAAAATCTTCCGCTTTACAAAAAAGCTATTGAAGAATATGAGCATAACACCCTGAAAGTTGAGAACGGTCAGATTATTATTAACGGTAAAGCAACTGACTCATATACTTTTAAACAAGATTATTTCTTTATGATGGGTGACAACCGCCACCGCTCTGAAGATAGCCGTTTCTGGGGATTTGTACCCCAAGACCATATTGTTGGAAAACCAACCTTTGTATGGATGAGCCTTGACCAAAATGAGTCTTGGTTTAATATCACCAAAAAAGTACGTTGGGACAGGCTGTTTACAACGGTAGGCGGAGATGATGAACCAACTTCATATTTTTGGTATTTTGTGGGGGCGCTGGCTGTGTACTTCGGGTATTCGCAATACAAAAAGAGAAAGGAACCTAAAGCGTAATGGGTATTCTGATACATCCGACGTATTTTCCATCGGTGAGCCACTTTGTGGCTCTTTCGAAAGCTGATTCCGTCACTTTCGAAGTTGAAGATAATTTCCAGAAGCAGACCAACCGCAACAGGATGTACATTTATAGCCCGAACGGTATACAGCTGCTAAACATCCCGGTAAAGCATACCAAAACGGCACACCATAAGTTTAAAGACACCAAAATTGAGGATGCGTTTGACTGGCAGAAACAGCACTTTAAGTCACTGGAAGCTGCTTACCGTACTTCACCCTTCTTTGAGTATTTTGAAGACGATATACGCCCTGTATTTGAGCAAAAGCATACCTTCATGATGGACTTAAACTTCAAGATACTGGATATTGTATCTGAATGTTTGGGTATGCCACTAAACTATGATAAGACGGAAGAGTACTTCCATGAAGTAAGCGGAGTGGAAGACCTTCGCCACCTCGCCAACGGAAAGAAAGACACATCAGAATTTGAACCTTACACTCAGGTTTTTGGTGATAAGCACGGGTTCATCAATAACCTTAGCATACTCGACCTGCTGTTCAATGAAGGTCGTTACGCACTTGATTACCTTAAGAGGCAAACGCAGTAACTATTCTTCTTTTTCTTCAAAAGCCAGGCGGGTCATCACCGGGAAATGGTCAGAATTGACGAAATTTTTAAACGTGGTGTATTGCTTCACTTCAATCTCTTTAGCGGTAAAGATATAGTCAATACGTGCCGGATAGTATTTGAAGTTATATGATTTGCCAAAACCGCTGCCTGCTTCCTCAAAAGCATCATTCATTTTGCCTTTAACACTGCGATAAACGTAAGAGAATGCGCTGTTGTTGAGGTCACCGCAAATAATCATGGGGTAGGTACACTCGGCTTTATGTTTCTCTACAATTTCTGCCTGAAGCTGCTGCTCTTTAAAAGCTTTGCTCATGCGGTTAAATATCACGCGCGACCGCTCTTCATCAAGTCTTTCATGTATGTCGGGCGTAATGCGTATTGATTGGAGGTGCATGCTGTATACCCGGATTGTATCTTTCCCTTTCTTAATGTCGGCAAAGATAGCATGGTTATCAGTCTTCGGGAAAGGTATATGCCCGCTGTTTATGATAGGGAATTTCGAGTAAATAGCCTGCCCGAATTTACCGCTTTTATAATCATTAGTAAAAATAAAACGGTGCTTGTACTGCTTAAATTGTACCCTTTTAATTGGGGTGTATTCCTGAAGGCACAGTATATCAGGGTGCTGCTCTTTTACAAATGCCACGATACTGTCAGGCACATCTTTGCGCGGAAGCCACTCATACAGGTTGAACAGCCGCACATTATAGCTCATCAGCGTGAAATCACGGTTTTCTTCAGGCAGGTTTGTCCCTCCGAATTTATAGAATTTGTTGATGAACGTGATTCCGAGCAGCAGTACAATCCCTGACAGCAGCATCTGCCTTTTTAACTGCAGCAGCCAATACAGAAAAAAGGCGAAGTTAAGCACCAGCATAAGCGGTAAAACCAGTGTAAGTACCGAGAGGAAAGGGAAGAGCTTCGGCGCCAGGAAGGGCAGTATATAAGCAACAAATGTCAATACAGTAAGCACCATATTGAGCACAAACATTAACTTATTAAACCACGACAGCTTTTTCATACGGTGATTGGCATTGCCATCTCAAATCTAAAGATAAATTTATTACTTCCCTGCCCTGAAAAGAAAATCTTTTTCGGCTTTTGTAAGGCTGTCATACCCCGATTTGCTTATCTTATCGAGAATGTCATCAATCTGCTTCTGGGTGATGTCTTTTTCCTTTTTTACCGTGGTGCGGGCTGTAGTAGCAGGGTTACGGTGAACGGCCTTAAATGGTGTCTTTTTCTTTGGTTTGAAAAGGTTTTCAACAAATGTCTGGAATCCAACAATGCTTTTGGTCATATCAGTGCCGTTTTGCAAAAGCTTTATATAGATAAATCCATACAACGCCCCGGCAAGATGTGCAATGTGGCCGCCTGTGTTTTCTGCAGAGATATAGATGAGGTCTATCACCACCAGGCCCAATGCAATATGCCATAGCTTTACCGTCCCGATAAGCATCAGCCTTACAGAGTATTGCGGTGCACAGGTAGCTGCGGCAACAAGAATAGCCATGATTGAAGCTGAAGCGCCAACCATTGCTGCTGAAACATTTGTAAGCGCAGGGATGGTTGAATAGCCTATTATAAACATAAGGCCGGCAATTATAGCTGATTGAATGTAAACGCCAAATAGCTGCTTTTGTGTAAAGAAAGTAAGGAATACGCGCCCCGCAAAGAACAGCATCAGCATATTGAAGAGTAAATGAAAGAAGTCGTGGTGCAGGAATGCATACGTAATGAGCGTCCACATTTTCCACAGGTCTGTAAACTCGCTGGAAAGTGCAAACCAGTTTTGCGTAGAGCCTAATGTCCAGTCAAATTCGGGCAGGTAAATTCCGCTGAGTTTGAGTATGCTGAATATGATCATCGGGATTACAAACAACCCAACGTTCCAGAAAATCAGCCTCTGGACGATACCACCAAATTTATATTCCGATTTCAGTTCGTCTAAGATTCCCATTTAATTCCAGCGATTGTTATTAAACTGGCTTTTCTTCCAGTACCACATCATGATAAAGCCGATGAGCGCCCCGCCAAGATGTGCAAAGTGAGCCACACCTGTGCTTCCGCTGCCAAATATAGACTGGCCTTTTAACCCCAGGAATAAATCTATCAGTAAAAGTCCCGGTACAAAGTATTTGGCTTTAATAGGCACCGGTATAAACATCAGCATCAATTCGGCATTAGGCACTAAGAAGGCAAACGCAACCAGTATACCATATATTGCTCCTGATGCACCAACCATGGGGATTTGCGTTATCCTCGCAGCAGAGAACAGCGAGTCAAAATGCTCCTGCGTAACTTCCTTCACTTTAGCATTCTCGAGAATAGGCTTTATTTCATTCAGGAATAAATCGGGCCTGTAATGTGTATCATCCGCTACCGTAGCATTTAATATCTGATGCAGCTCTGACGATGAGAGGTTAAGGCTAGCAGCTCCTTCAAGAACATTCTGAAGCTCAAAATAAGAAACCCCTAAATGCAATGCTGCCGCGCCAATACCGCATGAAAGGTAAAAAAAAATGAACTTCTTGCTACCCCAAAACTGCTCCAGCATTACCCCGAATGAGAATAACGCGAACATATTAAAGAAAATGTGCATGATATTTCCGTGCATGAACATATGCGTAAACAGCTGCCAAATCTGGAAATGCTCACTTTGCGGCATATGCAGCGCAAGGTAATCAGTGGCAGGCCTGCCTAAAACCTGACTGCCTATAAAAAATATAATATTTATGATAATCAGATGCTTAACAGCATCACTTATTCTCATGTTCATATAGCAAAACGTTTATCTAAATCTTCCACGCTTACTGTAATAAACGTAGGCTTGTGGAATGGTGAAACATCGGGTTCTTTGCAGGCAAACAAGGCATTCACCATTGCTTCCTGCTCTTTTTCAGTCATTTGTGTGCCGGTTTTTACCGCCAGGCTGCGTGCCATGCTCTTGGCTATACTGTCACTTTGGCTAAAGCTGCTGTCCGGCACCTCCTGCTGTAGGTCATTTATAAGCTCTTCAAGTAAAATTGATACTTCGCTCTCGGCAACATTTACCGGAAGGCCTGATACCACCACATGGTCATGGTTGAACTCGGCAAATACAAAGCCTGTATTTTCAAGGGCCTCACGCATTTCACGCAGCAGGTCGAGTTCGCTCTGGTTATAGTACAGCATCAGCGGGAACAGCAATTGCTGGCTGGCGGCATGCTTAATGGTAATGTTGGTAAGGAACTGCTCATACAAAATCCGTTGGTGGGCACGCTTCTGGTCAATGATGACCATGCCCGATTTTATTGGGCTTACAATGTATTTTTTATGGATTTGGTAGGTTTTGTGAACAACCTGCTCCACATCATTATCGTTGAAAAGAGAACCTGTGACTTCATCCGACTCAAAGTTCATGACGGCGACCTCTTCCGAAGCAGGAAGGCCTGTGTAGAGACTTTCCCAAGACGGCATTTTTTCACTTCTGCGGAACGATGGCGCAGCAAATGACCCTGACCCTGCCTTAGCCGGTTTATCTTCAGCAAACGGGTTAAAAGACCTGTCAACCACCACTCCCGGAATAACAGCCTCGCGCTGTTCATAGCTGTAGGGGGTGTCAAGGTTTGCGTCACGATCAAAATCAAGCACCGGCGCTACATTAAACTGCCCAAGGCTATGTTTTATCGCTGAACGGAGTATCGCGTAAAGCGCGTGCTCATCATCAAATTTTATCTCGGTTTTGGTAGGGTGTATATTAATATCGATGGTATTGGGCGGGACATCAAGAAACAGGAAATACCCCGGCTGGCAGCCATCTTTCAGTAAACCTTCATAAGCAGCCATCACCGCATGATGCAGATAGCCGCTTTTTATAAAACGGTTATTCACGAAAAAGAACTGCTCGCCACGGTTTTTTTGGCAAACTCCGGCTTGCAGACAAACCCCGTGATACCAACGATTTCAGTTGTTTCATTTACAGGAACAAGCTTTTCGTTGGTGCGCCCGCCAAAGATGCCTACAATGCGCTGGCGGCTGTTACCCGAAGGCAGGTTAAACATCTCACTGCCATTGTGGTACAGTATAAAAGCGATGTTAGGGTGCGCGAGTGCCACACGCTCAAATTCATCAATCACATGGCGGAACTCCACCGTATCGCTTTTTAAGAAATTACGACGTGCAGGTATATTGAAAAACAGCGACTTAACAGCAAAAGATGTTCCTTTTGGCAGTACTGCCACATCCTGAGAAACGAATTTACTGCCTTCGATAATAATATGGGTGCCAAGCTCTTCATCGGCCTGCCGTGTCTTCATTTCAACATGGGCAATGGCCGCAATACTCGCTAGTGCTTCGCCACGGAAACCCTTGGTATGCAAGGAGAAAAGGTCTTCGGCAATTCGGATTTTTGAAGTGGCATGGCGCTCAAAGCACATGCGGGCATCGGTAACGTTCATGCCGATGCCGTTATCAATAACCTGAATAAGGGTCTTGCCGGCATCTTTTACAATGAGTTTTATCTCTGTAGCTTTCGCATCTACCGCGTTTTCAAGGAGTTCCTTCACAACCGAAGCCGGCCGCTGTACTACTTCACCGGCGGCAATCTGGTTGGCAACATGATCCGGAAGGAGCTGTATGATACTCGGCATTGTGTTTTTGAGAAATTTTATTGGAACGTCAAAGTTACGCAAAACTGCCGTGAAATTATAGTGAACTTTTCCACAATAGGGAGTGCAGCGTTTAACACTTCATTAACACATTACAGCCTAACCGATAATTCGGAAAGTTTATTTCAATTTTTGGCTTGTGCCTTCTCGCTAAATTCTAATTACTCTTCTTAGCCTTTATCATTGCCTCGAGCATGTCCCACATTTCATCCGGTATGGCTTCGAGTAAATTAAACTGACCTGCGCCTTTCAGCCATTCGCCGCCATCTATAGTAATAACTTCGCCGTTGACATAAGATGAAAAGTCAGAAACCAGGTATGCTGCAATATTTGCCAGCTCCTGATGGTCGCCCACCCGCTTGAGCGGCACTTTTTTGGCAAGGTCAAATTTTTCCTTCAGGTCGCCGGGCAGGAGCCTGTCCCATGCACCTTTGGTAGGGAAGGGCCCCGGAGCTATGGCATTACTGCGGATTCCGTATTTAGCCCATTCAACCGCAAGGCTGCGGGTCATAGCTAAAACTCCGGCCTTTGCTGTAGCGCTGGGTACAACATAGGCAGAGCCCGTCCAGGCATAAGTAGTGACAATATTCAGGATTGTGCTACTTTTTTGTTTGGTATCAATCCAGTGTTTGCCAAATGCCAGTGTACAGTTCTTGCTGCCTTTCAGCACAATGTCAATGATTGTGTCAAACGCATTTGCCGAAAGCCTTTCGGTAGGAGAGATGAAGTTACCCGCGGCATTGTTCAGTAGTACATCAACTTTTCCATAACCGTCAAGCACAGCTTTCAGCATAGCTTCCACCTCATCATAATGGCGCACATCACACTGCACCGCAAGGCATTGCCCGCCCGTTTCGGCCTCAAGCTCTTTAGCAGTGTTTTGTAGTTTTTCGAAATCGCGCGATGTTATGGCAACTTTTGCGCCAAGCTCCATGAAATATTTGGTCATAGATTTGCCAAGGCCGCTGCCACCGCCGGTAACTACTATAACTTTATCCTGAAGTGCTCCGTCACGCAGCATTTTATCTGTGTATTGCATGGCTGATTTTAAAAGGTTTTTAATGTAAAATATCCTTCATAACTACCGCGGATTGTTTTAATCTCAGATGTGAAGACTTTTACAAACTCAATATCTTCAAATTCAAGTTTGTAAACACCGTTACCCTTATCGGTAACATGTAAAAAATTACCGGCACCATTAAAAGCCTGCTCACCTATTGTATAAGTTCCACCGCCAAACATATTATTGAATATTGTATCTATATGAAATATATATGTACCGTTTATCGTTGATTTACTTACAGGTGTGTCTATATAAACATATATTTTTTCGGGTGGGTTGCCCTTTGATATTTCGAAGAACCTTCGGTTGTACTGCCCTTCATTAGCGCCATTCAATACATAAGTGTATGCTGTTGCACCATTAACATTAAATGGTTGGTTGTCAATGGTAAGGTTGGATGTTACTGGAACTGTTACAGCTGTGCTGTTATCATCGTCACCACATCCTGGAAGCATTAACGCACAAAAAAATAAAGTACCCCAAAGTATTTTTTTCATGATTTAAATTTTTTACTAAAATATGAATTTATAATGATTTTGGCCTTACCATAAGAATGTCAATAATCTATTAATATCAGCCTCTTCATCTCCATAGCATTTAATATTCCCGCCTCGCTTGCGGTGTTATTGAAATAAACTACAGCTTTATTACAGCCTGAAGCCAGTATTTCATCACGGGTAAATGCCAGCTCATCTTCTGTATATTGCGAGTAGAATAGCTTAGGAGTGCCATGAAAGCGTACATACACCAGTCCGTTGGTGTTTATAATATTTGTTGGGAGATTGGGATAATTAACCGAGCAAAAAGCGATGTTATTGTCAGCTAATGCTTGGTAGACATCGGGCCGCCACCAGCTTATGTGCCGAAATTCAATCACGTTGCTAAAGCTTCTATCTATTGATGAAACAGCCTGCTCCAACCGTTCTTCGCTAAAATGGAATGACGGCGGCATCTGGAAGAGCACATGCCCCAATTTGCCTGCCAAACCCTCTCGCACAATCTCGTAAAATTTCGCAATATCATCGGCACATTCGCGAAAACGGCGTGTGTGGGTAACCCATCTCGGCGCTTTCACTGAAAAGCTGAAATCGTCTGGCGCGCGGTCATGCCAGCCTTTTAACCCTCGTGCCGTTGGCGCTTTGTAAAATGTCCCGTTCATTTCAAAGGTTGAAAAATGCTGGCAATAATACTCAAACCAAAGCCTGCCGGGTACACCTTCAGGGTAGAAGATGCCTTTCCACAGTCGGTTATAAAAACCTGAGCAGCCAATGTCAATATCACTATTCATCGTAAAGTTTCTGGCAATTAGTACAAAAGAAACTACGGCGTTTCTTGACTCCGGTTATCTTTTTAATCAGCGGCAGGTCACAGCGCGTGCATATTTTTTTAGTGTGGGCAAGCCAGTGTTTCTTCAGCTCGTATTTCTTTTTCCATTCCAGGAACTGAAAGCTGTAAATTCTTGATTCTTTGATTATTTCGGAGATTTTACGTGCCGGAATATTCCCCACTTTTGCTTCCGGCTGCACCTTTACGCGGTACAGAACTTCATTTTTAATTATGTTGCCCACGCCCGAAAATATATCCTGTTCCAGCAGTGCATCACAAACCAGCATTTCCGGCTTTTCCTTGAGTTTTGCTTTTGCCGCTTTTGTGTCCCATTTATCATTCATCACATCAGCTGTAAAGTCGTAATGCGTATTAATATCGCCTTCAAGCAGCTTCACCGAGCAAGCGTACAAGTTGAGTTCGCCGTTCTTAAATTGCAGGCTGAGGCGGGGCGGGGCGGCCTTACGTTCATTGATGCGGTAGCTGCCGAAAAGCATGAGGTGTATGCGGATTGTAAAGCCGTCAAAGCAAATCAGGAAGTGTTTGCCCCAGGTTTTAAGGGCAAGAATTTTTTTGCCTTCGGCACGGGTAACATCAACTTTGCTATTGCCTTTGGCCGCAATAACTTTTTGTCCTTCAAATTCCTGTGCCTCTTCTTTCAGGATGACTATACTTGGGCCTTCGGGCATAATAGTTTTTCTTTTAAAATTACTACAGAAACTAAGCGTACCAATCTGTTTTATATCTGCTTTAACATGTGTCAGTTATGGTTAAGAAAGCCATAAATATCTTCAGCGCTTACAGCCTGTTTTGTAAATTAGTGCTGTAAACAACTAAACTTCAGCAATATGTATGTCATTTTGGGAGGTACGGGCCATGTGGGCAAGGCAGTTACAGATGAGCTTATTGCTCAGAATAAAAAAGTTACTGTTATTACGCACGACCCAAAGAAGGTAGAGCAGATAGAGAAAAACGGAGCCTTTGCCGTAATTGCTGACGTTATGGATAGCGAACAATTACGCCAGGCTTTCAGTCTCGGGAAGCGGCTATTCCTGCTGAACCCGCCTGCCGACCCAAAGACCGATACAGCAGCTGCTGAACGTAAAACCCTCAAGTCTATACTCAAAGCGTTAGAGGGTTCAGGTATTGAAAAGGTGGTGGCAGAATCTACAGGAGGGGCCCAGCCGGGCGATAAGATTGGCGACCTTGGCGTGCTGTATGAAATGGAACAGGAGCTTAAAAAGCTTCCGCTGAAAGTGAATATTATACGTGCAGGTTACTACTACAGCAATTGGGATGGTTTTCTTGAAACTGCAAAGGCCAAAGGTAAAATTTATACTATGTATCCGGCTGATTTTAAATTGCCTATGGCTGCACCACAGGATATTGGCAGGTTTGCTGCAGGGCTTATTTCCAGCGATAATCATAACAATGAGCCTTATGATTTTTTTGGCCCCGACCATTACAGTGCGAATGATGTTGCTGAAGCTTTCAGCAAAGCCTTAGGTAAGCCTGTAGCTACTGAAGAAATACCTGAAAACAGCTGGATAGATTTCCTCATGAGCGCGGGATTTTGCAGCGAAGCGGCACAGTCAATGGCAGCGATGACTAAGATTACGCTTGAGAAAAATTACAAGCAGCCAAAAAACATTCAGCGCGGGCTTACAACCATTCATGAATATGTTGAGCAGCTTGTAAAGAGGGAAAAGCAGTTTAATGCGTTGAAACCACTTTAAGGCCGATTATAGAAGCAATTAGGGTACTGATGAAAAATACCCTCCAAAAGGTTGCAGGCTCTTTAAAAACAAAAATGCCAACAAGCACCGTACCTACCGCGCCAATACCTGTCCACACCCCATAAGCAGTACCCAGAGGCAGTGTTTGTGTGGCTTTGATTAAAAGCGCCATGCTCATGAACAGGCAAACTGCAAAAGCGCCATACCATATATAGCTTTCGGTGCCGGTTGCTTCTTTACCCTTGCCCAGGCAAAAGGTGAACCCTACCTCAAAAAGTCCGCCTAATACTAATAATAGCCAGTTCATAAGCGATTATTTTTTAAATATTGCAATCACTTTTTTTACAAGAGTAACTGCAACAACAGCCACTATTCCGGCAGCAAGCCCCACGATAAACTCCTTAAGCATATCCGGTATGGCCGGGAAAAGGTGGTGCAGGTAATCAATGTTATGCACGAAGATTCCGCCTGCAACCAATAAGAGCGCTATAGTGCCTATTACCCCAAGCGCTTTGATAATAAGCGGAAGAAGCTTTACCAGTAATTCTCCCAAAGCCGAAAAGAATCCTTTGTTATTGCTGCGCTTCATAAGCCCATAACCGGCATCATCCATACGTACTATAAGCGCTACAAGTCCGTAAACCCCTATGGTGGCAAGAATTGCTACGATAGATACGGTAGCAATTTGTATAGTAAGCGTTTGGTTAAGCACAGAGCCCAACGCGATAATTACGATTTCTACGGAAAGTATAAAATCTGTTGTTATTGCCGATTTAATCTTGGCTTTCTCAGCATCGGTATCCGACTTTTCTATAACTTCTTCGGCAGTAACTCCCTCATGTTTTTTATGGAAGAAAAACTCCACAATCTTCTCAGCGCCTTCATATGCGAGGTACAGCCCTCCCGCAACAAGAATATATTTGATGGCAATAGGGAAGAAGAACTGGAGCAGGAACGCTATAGGCAGTATTATAAGTTTATTGAGGAATGAGCCTTTGGTGATGGCCCAAAGCACAGGCAGCTCACGCGATGCCAGGAAACCTGTTGCCTTTTCTGCATTTACGGCAAGGTCATCGCCCAGTATGCCTGCTGTTTTTCGGGTTGCAATTTTACTGGTTACGGCAACATCATCCATCAGTGCCGCTATATCATCTAAAACTGCAAAAAAGCCTGAAGCCATAATTTATTTGAATTTGGAAAGAGCCCAAATTTACAGATGTTATTGCAGGGCGGCAAGAGTTAAAAGAAAGTTTTAACGGAGTTCCTCATACAGATAAGACTAGTTTTTAAAAACGATAAAGCTGAACCAAGTTCAGCTTTTATAATGTCGGGATGACTGGATTCGAACCAGCGACCCCTGGCACCCCATGCCAGTACGCTACCAGGCTGCGCTACATCCCGAAGCTGCAAATATATCAGTTTTTACTAGATAGAAACTTACTCTTCAAACCCCTTTATCAACACCTCCAAAATCTTAATAGCCGCTTCACTTATCTTAGTACCCGGGCCAAAGACTGCTACAGCTCCTGCGTCAAACAGGTACTGGTAATCCTGAGCCGGTATCACCCCACCCACAATAACCATGATATCTTCACGGCCGTATTTCTTCAGCTCTTCAATAACCTGCGGCACCAGCGTTTTATGCCCTGCCGCGAGTGATGAAACGCCCAGTATATGCACATCATTCTCCACGGCCTGCTTTGCCGCTTCTGCCGGCGTCTGGAACAGTGGGCCAATGTCAACATCAAAGCCCACGTCTGCATAGCCTGTTGCCACCACTTTGGCGCCCCGGTCGTGCCCGTCCTGTCCCATTTTTGCAATCATAATGCGTGGGCGGCGGCCTTCCAGCTTAGCAAATTCATCTGCCAGCTGTTTTGCTTTCTCGAAGCTCTCGTCATTCTTAATTTCTTTGCTGTACACTCCGCTAAAAGATTTAATTTGTGCCTTATACCTGCCATAAACCGTTTCCAGCGCATCGCTTATCTCGCCCAGGGTTGCCCTGTTGCGTGCGGCATTAACCGCAAGTTCCAGCAGATTACCTTTACTTGATTTCGCAGCCTCCGTAAGCGCTTCAAGGCATTGCTTTACTTTTTCACTGTCGCGCGTTGCCTTAATGCTCTCGAGCCTTTCAATCTGCTGGCGACGAACGGTCTGGTTATCCACTTCAAGTATATGCAGCGGATCTTCTTTTTCAAGGCGGTATTTGTTTACGCCGACTATTATATCCTGTCCGCTGTCTATACGCGCCTGCTTGCGTGCTGCGGCCTCTTCAATGCGTAGTTTAGGTATACCGGCTTCAATGGCTTTTGTCATGCCGCCAAGTTCTTCTACTTCTTCAATAAGCGCCCACGCTTTACGGGCTATTTCGTCTGTTAGACTCTCTACGTAATAACTGCCTGCCCACGGGTCAACGGTCTTCGTGATTTTAGTTTCTTCCTGTAGGTATATCTGTGTGTTACGTGCTATACGTGCTGAGAAATCTGTCGGCAATGCAATGGCTTCATCAAGCGCGTTGGTATGCAGCGACTGTGTTCCGCCGAAAGCTGCCGCGGCTGCCTCTATGCAGGTACGCGCAACGTTGTTGAATGGGTCCTGCTCGGTAAGGCTCCATCCGCTCGTCTGGCAGTGGGTGCGTAGTGCAAGTGATTTCTCGTCTTTTGGTTCAAACTGTTTCAGCAGCTTTGCCCAAAGCATACGGCCTGCGCGCATTTTGGCGATTTCCATAAAATGATTCATACCAATTGCCCAGAAGAAGGATAGGCGCGGGGCAAACTCATCTATCTTCATCCCTGCGGCAAGTCCGGTACGGATGTATTCCAGTCCGTCAGCCAGCGTGTAAGCCAGCTCGATATCGGCAGTAGCGCCGGCTTCCTGCATATGATAGCCTGAGATACTGATTGAGTTGAACTTCGGCATCTTGCGGCTGGTGTATTCAAATATATCGGCAATGATTTTCATTGATGGGGCAGGAGGGTAGATGTAGGTATTACGTACCATAAACTCCTTCAAAATATCATTCTGGATGGTTCCCGAAAGCAGTTCCGGAGCCACGCCTTGCTCTTCTGCCGCCACAATATAAAACGCCATAATAGGCAAAACCGCCCCGTTCATTGTCATAGAAACCGACATCTCATTAAGCGGAATCTGGTCAAAAAGCACCTTCATGTCTTCCACGCTGTCAATGGCCACGCCCGCTTTACCAACGTCACCCACCACGCGCTCATGGTCACTGTCATAACCACGATGTGTGGCAAGGTCAAACGCCACAGATAAACCTTTTTGCCCCGCTGCAAGGTTACGGCGGTAAAAGGCATTACTTTCTTCAGCTGTAGAAAAGCCTGCATATTGGCGGATTGTCCACGGCCGGCGCACATACATTGTTGCATATGGCCCGCGAAGGTTGGGTGCAAATCCGGCTCCAAATTCCACGTGTTGCAGGGCAGCTATATCTTCTTCAGTATAGGTTTGCTTCACTTCAATCCCTTCAGCGGTAAGGAATGTTTCGCGTTGCGGGTTTTCAGTTGCAGGTTTTGGGTTAAGTGTTATATGGTTGAGGTTCTTTCTGGTCATGGTTATTCCTGAATCTTTTTTATAATGTACTTGAAGTCATCCGGGCTTGTTTCGCCATACTTAACAATGAGTTTCCCATTTGGGCCAAACATCAGTAAAGCTTCGCAGGTTTCAATTTTCTTTATAGACATTATGAGCTTATGAAGAACATGGTTTTTATCCTGAACATATGGGGTGGCTTTTCTTTTTTCGGTATATCGGCTTTCGTAAAAAGAATACAGTTTTTTAGTAGATACCGGAAAAACTATTTTATTATCCTGATAGAATTTTTCAAACCACGCTGCTGATTTTAAGGGATCATCCTCATACTTATTATAATGACAATATTTTTCGGGTTGAATATAATGGACTACGATATATGGTGCGTTTGCGGCAACACCATAATTTTCCTCAAAATATGATTTTAACGCGTATTGCTCATCAGCATTAAGCTGTTTTGAATAAATGTTTTTTTGCGAATGGGCAAACTGAAAAACCAGGAAGCAGCTTAGTATAAAAATTTTCATAGTATCTTGGTTTTCCGGTTATGATTCAGAATTATTCCTTTATGAATTTTGTTGAAGCGCCGTTGATGTTTAAATAATAGAAGCCGGGCTGAAGTTGGGAAATATTTATTGTACCGAGTTCGATATTCCCCTTTGCTACAATCCTCCCCATACTATCATTTATCTGATAGCCGGAGTTGTCAACTATGCTGATATTTAAAAGCTCACGTGCAGGGTTTGGGTATACTTTAAGTCCTGACGTTTGAAATTTAGGCGCTGACAGTGCATCCATTGAAAATCTTGCCATAAACACGTTGTCGAGTGGCGTTGCATCAAATGTTTGTGTACCAAGCCTTATATTATTGTAATAGCCTGCCGTGTACAGGGCGTTATTTAAATTGTCTGCGCATAGATGATATTCCGCATGTCCGCTCCCGCCGAGTTTTTCAACCCATTGGTAGTTTCCGTTTGTATCGATATTAGCTACATACCCATTACTGGTACCTTCATTGGTTAGTACTGTTTGCCCTAGTGTGACTAATGGCGAACTAAACCTGCCTAAAGCATACACATTTCCGTTATTGCCGGCTTTTACATCTCTTATTTCACCTGCTCCTCCGGTAGCCTTGGGTCCACTGTACAATACCGCCTGAATCGTATTTTACAACAAATCCCTGGACTTGGGGAGTATTTGCTGTTGTTATGGTATAGCCGCTAAAGTTTATACTGGGATAATTCAGGTCACCGCCCACATATACATTGTTATTGGTGTCAACCGTGACGCCCCAGGCATAAATATCAGCTGTGGTGCTCCCGCCGTGTGATTGTGTCCACAAAATTTCTCCCGTTGGGCTGTACTTTACCAAAAAGATGTGGCTTGTGCCTCCACCTATTACAGTTGTACCAAATGTTATAGTCCCGCTTCCCGCATGGCCACCGGCTAAGTAAGCATTGCCCATATCATCACAGGCTATATGCCTTGCTCCCTGATAGCCATGTTCAGTAACAGATTTTGCCCATACGATTTCACCGTTGCTGTCATATTTGGCGATAAATGTATCAGCCTCTCCCTGTACAGGTACTGTAATATTACCGAATACCCCGGCGGTTCCGCGCATCTGGCCACACACAAACAAATTTCCGGCTGAATCTCGCGCAAGGTCATGAATACGGATAAACCTGTTTAAATATTGATCCTGATTTGCAGGGTCTCCCTCAATTTTTAGTTGTTTTATCCATTGGGTTGTGCCATCACCTGCAGTTTTAGATATGAAGGAATTATAAAAAGCATCTTCAATATCAAACAGGTAACCCTCGTAATTAAAATTTCCGGTAAACTCACCCGCAGAATAAATATTTCCGTCTGGGTCTGCAGCCATTGCAAGAGTATTTACAGATGTATTGGCACTGTGCGATTTCACCCATTGGATACTGCCTGCCGAATTAAATTTTACAAGGAAATTGCGGCCAAAAAATGAGGCGCCGTTAAATGTCTGATTTCCGAATGTTATGGCAGTATGAGACGACACGCAATTCATATAAACATTTCCGTCATTATCATTCTGGATTGCCGAAATACCTGCATATGATCCGAATTCGTCATCTAACGTCACAACGGGTGCAAAAAGCCAGTCCCATGTTTGGGCCGTCATTGCATTAGTAATAAGAAAAATAATTAATAAGTAAATTTTCTTCATAAGTTAGTTTGTTTTTCCTGTTCAAGCCTTTCCTGCTCCATCTTCTCAGCCAATCTTTTTTCTATGATCGGGCTTATCAACGTTTTTCTCGGATTAACTTTCACAAACGGATACAGCTCAAGGTCGTGAGCCATCTTGTCATTCTTATTCGGGTATTTGTTTGTACCGAGAAGCACCTCTTTACCCGAATCAAAAAGTTCCTGCTCTTTGGCGGCGCTTTCCTGAATCTTACGCTGTATCGTACCTTCTTTCAGCTGGTGAAGAAAACCGCCATTGGCCTCAATATCTTTAAACAATGCCAACGCCTTTTCTGCAAGCTGATGTGTAAGTTCTTCAATATAGTAAGCGCCATCAGCGGCATTGTGTACTTTGTCAAAGTAACTTTCGTGCTTCAATACCAAAAGCTGGTTACGGGCTATCCTGTCGCCAAACTCATTGTCTTTATGGTACAGCGCATCATACGCCAGGTTAGTAACAGCATCGGCGCCACCCAGTATCGCGCTCATACATTCTGTTGTTGTACGCAGCATATTTACGTTATAGTCATAAATAGTTTTATTGCGGCGCGTAGGGGTAGCAATAATATGGCATCTGGTGTTGTGCCCGTATTCTTCTGCAATAATTTCAAACAGCTGTCTAAGAGCTCTAATCTTCGCAATCTCAAAAAAGTAATTTGAACCCACCGCAACCTGCAAAACTACAGGCTGGTGAATGGTGGCTATGCGGTTAAAATACTCATTGGTATGTGCAAGCGTATACGCAATCTGCTGAACAATATTTGCCCCCGCATTCTGGTATAAACTACCATCAATACTTAAAAAGAAATATTTGTGCAGGCTATGGCAATGGTATTCAGCGCTTCAAAATCCTGTTCAAGGTTATTGTGCCAGTTACCGTCTTTGCTAAGGTGACCTATCGGGTCAAGCTGTACATAAACTTTTCCGTTACGTTCTTTCGCAATGGCATCAAGCTGCTTTACGAAATCGATTGAAAGGAAATGCAAATTGAAGTACAGTGTAACTTCAGCAGCAAGCCCTGATAGCAATGCTTTTACATCAATATCTTCTTTAGTGATGGTAAACCTTATGCTTTCCGCACCGCGCTTAAGGGTAGATTTCGCACGGCCGTTTGATTTTTCAACATCATGCACAAAAATATTCTGGCAAATGCTGAAACCGCCTGTTACGCCTGTATCGGATGAGCCTTTAAATTCATCTATATGATAAAAAGGCTTTACCTTAATGCCTTCAGGGCTTTCCCAGATAAGCGTTTCGTTATAGTCGGCGCCTTTAAGCTCATATTGTATCTGCTGTTTCCATTGTTTAGAGGATACACCCTCAAAGCCTTTAAACAGGTTATCGCTCATATTGCGGTGGTTTTAAAGTGATTTGGAGTCTTCGTCTTTCTTTACGGAGTCTTCAAATTCTATAATGTAAATATCTTCATTTTCCCGTTTCATGTAGTATTTTTCACGGGCATATTTTTCAGTCTGGTCAGGATCGTTCAGCTGGCGTATTGCGGTGCTGTCTTTTTTTATCTCCTGAATATAGTAATCACGGTTCTCTTCAAGCTCATCAATTTCCTTATCAAGAACGCGGTGTTCTAAATATGAATAGTTGTCAAGAAACAATATCCACACGGTAAAAAACAGGATAACAAGTATATACCTGTTCCCTAAAAACCTAAGGAAAGGATAGCGTTTACCTATTTTAGAGAAAAAACCCATATGGCTAAAATAATAAATTCCAAATTACAAATCCCAAATAACAAAGAGCTTTACTGTATATTCATAGAAGCGGTTTCTGGGGAGATATGCATTCCATACCGGCAATTCCCCCTTTGGGGATAGGGGGGCTTTAAAGTATCCTCTGATTGATCACCGCCCTCACCACATCAATTGCAACTGTATTGTATTTATCATTTGGTATAATGATGTCTGCATGGGCTTTCGTTGGCTCAATGAATTGTTCGTGCATTGGTTTCAGCGTATTCTGGTAGCGGTTCAGCACTTCCTCCATGTCGCGGCCACGCTCGGCAATATCACGCTTCAGCCGGCGTATAAGGCGCTCATCACTATCCGCATGTACATATATTTTAATGTCGAATAAGTCACGCAATTCAGGGTTGGCCAGTATAAGGATACCCTCCACTATCATCACCTTGCGCGGGTGAGTAATAATGGTATCGTCAGTACGGTTGTGGGTAACAAAAGAGTACACCGGCTGCTCAATGGTCTTGCCCGCCTTAAGGTCTTTCAGCTGTGCCACAAGCAAGTCAAAGTCAATGGCCCGAGGATGGTCAAAATTTATTTTAGCGCGGTCTTCAAAGCTTAGGTTGGTCGTTTCCTTGTAGTAATGGTCCTGGCTTATGATGCCTACTTCCGTTTCCGGCAGTTCGTTCATAATCTGGTGCACTACTGTTGTTTTTCCGCTGCCTGTACCGCCGGCAATCCCTATAAGCATCATTGTGTTGTTGTTTAATTTTGTGCAAAAGTAACAATAATCACAGGCTTATCAAGTGGCGTGCATCATTTTTAGGTTAAGTGTTGCAGGCAGCGGTTGCCAAACATTTGCTTATATTTGAAACTTTAAGCATTACAAATTACTATGAAAAGATTACAACTCGGTATGCTGGCGGTATTGGGCCTGCTTGCAAACCTCCATGTTAATGCACAAGCCAATGGTGAAGTGATGTACCATGTTTTCCAGCGCAGTTTTTTTGACAGCAATGGCGATGGGCATGGCGATCTTAAGGGCATTAACCAAAAGCTGGACTACCTTCAGGAGCTTGGCATTACTACAATACTGCTCACACCGCTGTACCAAAGTGACTTTTACCATAACTATTTTGCCACAGATTTTGAAAAGATAGACCCTGCATACGGCACATTTGATGATTATGCGGCAATGGTTAAGGCTGCCCACATGCGCGATATGAAGGTATACCAGGATGTTGAGATGCAGTATGTGGCCGGCAACCACCCGTGGTTTAAAGAGTCATATAAAAAACCGGGCTCTAAGTACGCCGGGTATCTTTTTTTTCATGACCAGCTTAACGAAAAACCCTATTATTTCCTTGATATAACTGAATTTACAACTTATAATAACCGAAAGGAACAGATTGTGGTTGTAAACATGAACAACCAAAAGGTGAAAGACTATACTCTCAAGGTTTTAAAGTATTGGGCCGACCCAAACGGGGATGGTAAGTTTGATGACGGTGTAGATGGTTTCCGGCTTGACCATATGATGGATAACCTTGATAACCAGGGGAGACTTAAAAACCTCTTTGCCGGCTTTTGGTCGCCGCTGCTTACCCAATTGAAAAAAGTAAACCCCAAACTGCAGATTGTTGCCGAACAGGCCAACTGGAACTCTTACGGTTATGACTATTTTTCAAAAGGAAAGGTTGACAGGGTTTTTGCTTTCAGGCTGAAGCAGGCCATAGCCACTTTCGACAAAAACAAGATTGAGAAAGCAGCCGACAGCACTTTTAATTATCTTCCTAAAGATAAGCAACAGGTTGTTTTTATTGAAAACCACGATACTAAAAGGTTTGCTTCTGAAGAAGGGATGAATCCAGGCAAGCTACGCGTAGCTGCCGCGCTTAATATTTTAATAGGCGGCATACCTTCTTTATATTACGGCCAGGAACTTGGCATGAAAGGAGAGCAGTTAAAGGGAATGACAGATGGTAATGACATCCCGGTTCGCGAGGCTTTTGAATGGTATAAGGCTGAAGAAGGACAAGGCATGGCAACATGGTATAAAAATACCGGCGAGTGGTGGGATAAGCGAAACATGAAGCCTAATGACGGAATTTCGCTTGAAGAGCAGAAGTCAGACCCAAACTCACTTTATAATTATTACAGGGAGCTCATAGCTATAAAAAATAAATATCCTGAGTTTGCAAATGGTGATTATGCTGTAACCGAGAACTACAATGATAATGTATTTACATTTTTGCGAAAATCAGGCAGGAATATTTCATTGGTAGTTATAAACTTATCATCAGAAGAGCAGTTTGCCATGCTGGCTGACATTTCACTTCCGGTTCAACGGGCAAAGCTTTTATCAGGTGATGCACGGGTTGTATTTCCGCGGGGCGGGCGCGGCCTTGCTCTGCCTCCCTATGCTGTACAGGTATACAGGTTTTTGCCTGGAGGCCCAAGATAAACACCCGTATAAAGCAAATTCATACTTAAGTATGACCCCTGGCTATGTGAGTTTACAAACCTTTGCACCACTAACCTAAATTTTTATAAAATGAAAAAGAATGTATTGGTTTTCGGGGTAATATCCGGTCTCATTGTCAGCGCCCTAATGCTTACTTCGGTTTATATAGCATATGGGCAGGAAGAGTTTGAGGGCAACATGGTGCTTGGCTTTGCCATGATGATAGCATCACTGTCTTTTGTATATGTGGGCGTACGCAATTACCGTAACAAGTACCGTGGGGGTTATATTTCGTTTTGGGACGCTTTTAAAGTTGCTATAGGTATTGCGTTTGTTGCCTGTACCATATATGTAGCTGCCTGGATGGTGCTGTTTTATACCGCAATGCCCGACTGGATGGATGTATATGCCGGTTTTGTAATGCGCAATGCAGAAAAATCCGGCGCTACGGCCGCTGAACTTGCCGCTGCAAAAGCTGAGCTTGATTTTTACAGGGAGCAGTACCAGTCACCTTTTGGCATAATATGGGTAACTTACATGGAGATACTTGTAGTGGCAATACCTGTGGCCTTGCTAAGCGCTGTTATCTTAAAGAGAAAGCCCAAAGTATCGGCAGCTTAGTAAAGAATTTTATTAAAGATAAGCCCCCTTTTCAGGGGGTTATTTAATTATAAATTTACATGTAACATATTGATTAACATAATCATAATGTTTTATTTATTGGCAGTAAACAGTTAAGATACATTGCAATTCTATTTTTGGTGGCATTTGGTTCTTATCAATTAAAATAGAAAATTATGACAAAATCTTTACATGAATTGCCTTTAAGGCTGTTTTGTGTCTTAGCGGTAATTATGTCTGCCGGTGCGTTGGCACAAACGCCTGTGGCTTTACCTGCTACATCACCTTACTCACAAAACTTTAATACTACGCCGGGCGCTACAGGTACAACATACCCAACCGGCTGGATTGCCTACCAGGGTACAACTGCCGATGATACTATGTTGGTAAGTACAGCAAGTACAACAACCGGCGGTAATCATAACTATGGCAGCTGTATTGGGCTCCTTGCTTCAGGCAGTTATGTTGCGCCACTATATAATGTGCTTGCTATTGCAAACACAACAGGGAAGACAAACCTTAAAATTTCATACAATGTAAGGAAGATAAGAGAGCAGGGCAGGAATCAATCTTTTAACCTTGAAATAAGTACAACATCTGCCACGGCGGGGTTTACTGCTGTAACAGGTGGTGCATATGATTCCGGCACCTTGGCAGAAGGCAATGTTAAGCCCTATACCAACCTTGATATATCTGCGCTTGATAACATATCAGGCACGGTATGGCTGCGCTGGACCTATACAGAATTAGGAGGTTCGGGCTCACGTGACGGTATCGCGCTTGATGATGTGGTAATTTCATATGATTCGCCACCGCTGGTACCCAATGCACCTGTGGCTACTGCTGCAACTGCAAACAATACCGGCACAAGCTTCATAGCCAACTGGAATGCCGTAACAGGCGCCACTGGTTACAGGCTTGACGTTGCAACAGATAATGCGTTTACCAATAAGCTTGAAGATTATGATGATATTGCCGTAAGCGGTACATCAAAACTTGTGAATATAGGTATACTTCCCAACCAAACCTATTATTACAGGGTACGGGCTGAGAGAGATGCCGAAACATCGGTTGATTCAAATATTATTACTGTTGTGGTGTCGCCCTTTATTTTACAGTCCCCTCTTGCTACTGCAGCCACTGCTGCAGGCTCAGAGGGCTTTACAGCCAACTGGAACGCTGTGGGTGGCGCTACAGGATACTACCTTGATGTAAGTACATCACCTGATTTTGGTACGGCAGTTGAAAATTTAACTGTTGAAACATTTACATTGATGCCTGTAGCTGCAAGCGCGCATGCTAACAGAACCTGGACAGGTGACGGAGGTATTGAATGGTTTGCCACACAGGCCAGGACCGACAGGACATTACCAGGTGACGCTACCGACAGGCTTATAGCTATTTATGAAACGGCTACATTACAGGCAGAACTGGTTTCGGGCTCTATAGCAGGAGATTTTAATTACCTTAAGTTTGATGTGTGGAAGGTATTGAGCACCGGTACAACTGCAACGCTAACGGCAAGTGCACTTTCAGGTACCAATTTTGAAACACAAACTGTAATAGGCACACAGCTGACTCCTTCAAACACAACAGACAAAAATACTTTTGCAGCAACACTGCCGGCAACAATAACAGGACCTTACAAAATTAAGATTGAAGTAACAGAAAATGCAGGTGGTGCGAGGGCAGGTATTGATAACGTGACTTTTGGTACACGAATTCTTTCGGCACCGCTGTTTGTGAGCGGTTACCAAAACCTTGACGTTGGCAATGTTACATCATATAATGTTACAGGCCTTGATCCTGCTACTACTTATTATTACAGGGTTAGGGCGTATACTGCAACTGATACATCAATTAATTCAAATGTGATTACCACTGCAACTACATGTGTTACGGTTGCTCCGCCAACGGCATCGGCACAGCAATTCTGCGGAAGCGCTACAGTGGCAGATCTTGACCTGGCTGAAGATAATGTACACTGGTACAGTGTGCAAACAGGTGGTACAGAACTGGCACCGGGAACAGCGCTTGCAACCGGTACATACTATGCATCGCTTAAAACAGGAAATTGTGAGAGTATAAGAGTTGCAGTGCAGGTGACCGTGACTAATGCTCTTGCCCCGATTGTAGCGCCTTTATCAGTATGTGAAGGCAGCACAGTAGCTGCCTTGACTGCCAACGGAACTGACCTTAAGTGGTATGCTGATGCTACTGCAACAACACCAATAGACCCTGCCACGGTTGTTACAGCGGGTGATTATTATGTAACCCAGACTGTAAACACCTGCGAAAGCCCGCGTGCTCTTGTAACAGTAACCGTACTGCCAATTCCTGTAGCGCCAATAGCTGAAAGCCAGGTGTTTTGCGGCCCGGTAACTGTAAGCCAGCTTATACCTGCACCTGTAACAGGTATTGCCCCAATTACAGAAAGTTTTGAAAGTACTATAAGTGGTTCGATTACAGGGAACTATACTTTTTCTACCGGCGTATGGAGTATGCAAAACGGTACCACAAACAGCATCCCTGCAAATTCATATACCGGCAACAGCATCAGGTTCGCAAATTTCCATATGTACACATCGCCTGCATTCAATAAGATCAAGACGGTAAAATTCTATGCACGTTCTGAAAGTCCTAAAACACTTGAAATAAGGAAGATTGTAGGCACAACAGAAACATCGTTGCAGATAATTCCGCTTACCACTACTTTACAGCAGTATACCATTCAGGTAAATGAGACGAATGATAACGTGAAGATAAAGTTCGTTGGCGAAACAACAAACATACTGGCATATGTAGATGAGGTGCAGTTTATCTTTAATGACGGTACTCCGGAAATAAAATGGTATGCTGATGCAACAGGCGGCAATGCCCTGGCAGCAACAGATGTGCTAATCACCGGTGATTACTATGTTGCCCAAGTTGTAAACGGCTGCGAAGGGCTCAGAACGGAAATAGCCGTGACAATAAATGATATGCCTGACGCCCCTGTAGCAACTGCGCTTTCATTTTGTGGCACGCCAACCGTAGCAGAGCTTACTGCAACAGGTACCGGCCTTAAATGGTATGCAGCCCAAACAGGTGGTACAGCACTGCCTGTTACTGATGCTCTTGTTGCTGGTAATTACTATGTTTCACAAACAATAAATGGCTGCGAAAGCCAAAGGGCAGAAGTAGATGTAACAATAAGTGCCATTCCTGATGCGCCTGTTGCCACATCGCTTGACTTCTGCGGAGACGCAACGGTAGCCGACCTTACCGCAACAGGTACTGCGCTTAAATGGTATGCTGATGAAACAACCGATACAGCGCTTGCAGATAGTGAAGTCTTAACCACAAACACGTATTACGTAAGCCAGACTGTTGGCACCTGCGAGAGCCCGAGGGCATCTGTTGCTGTAACGGTAAATACTGTTCCGGATGCGCCTGAAACCGCACCGCTTAACTTCTGCGGAAGCGCGGTGGCAAGTGAGCTAACGGCAACTACAGGTACAGGATTAAAATGGTATACAACTGAAACAGGAGGCACTTTACTTACGGGTTCGGAAGCCATTACATCAGGAGATTACTATGTATCACAAACAGTGGGCGGATGTGAAAGCCCAAGGGCCATGGTTGCTGTAACTGTAAACCCTATACCAGCTGCACCTTCAATAGCACAGCCTGCACAAACCTTATGCGGAGGCGCAACTGTGGCAGACCTGCTTCCGGCAGATACCTCAATAAAATGGTACACAGCACCTTCAACAGGTACTGCCCTTGCAGCTGATGCAGCACTGGCTAACGGACTTTCTGTATACTATGCATCGCAAATAATAAACGGTTGTGAAAGTACTGCAAGGACTGCTGTTGCCGTAATGGTAAACGTAACGCCGCAACCGACGACAACCGGCAATTATACTTTCTGTAACAACGCTACTGTGGCAGACTTAAATGCCTCGGGTACAAGTATCAGGTGGTATGCTGACGAAACTGCAGCTGATGCACTTGAAAACACTGCTGCGCTTGCGTCAGGGTCATATTATGTGACACAGACATTAAATAACTGCGAGAGTGTCCGCAAAGAGGTTATTGTAACGGTTACCAACCCTGTTGCTGTTGGAGACGCAGTACAGCAATATACTACAGGTGAAACACTGGCTGACCTTGATGTTACAGGCCCGGGCATTGTATGGTATGCTGACGAGGAGCTTACGCAAATGCTTCCTGAAACTACAGTATTGACAGAGTGGACTGTATATTACGCTGTGCCTAATGAAGGTTCTTGTACTGGTGAGGCGCTTGCGGTACAGGTAGATGACATTCTTGGCAACCAGGACTTTGATATAGCAACGCTTAAGTATTACCCTAACCCTGTAAAGGATGTACTGAACATATCATACGCTGACGCTATCACGGGTGTTGAGGTGTATAATATGCTTGGGCAATTGATGATAAACAAAGCGCCAAATTCAGCTACTTTACAGCTTGATATGGCATCACTGCAGGCCGGTACTTATATGATAAAGCTACAGGCGGGCAATGCTACCCAGATTATAAAGCTGATTAAACAATAGGTTAAAGTTAATTTTGTTGAAAAGCCTCCTGATGTATCGGGAGGCTTTTCTGTTTTTAATCAAATTCTGATGTGAAGTATAATTTTACGGTCGGGTATTTTGACTGTGTCATTTGTATAGAGAAATCACTGTCGGCAAGGAATACCAGCTGTCCGTATTTATCTTTCGCCAGGAATTTTTGTTTGATGCGCTTAAACTCGGCAAATTCTTCATTTTTAGGGTCTTCCGGTTTTACCCAGCATGCTTTATACGCAGGGAAGTTTTCGTATGAACATTTTGCTCCATATTCGTGCTCAAGCCTGTACTGGATTACTTCATATTGAAGCGCACCCACGGTACCAATCACTTTACGTCCGTTCATCTCAAGCGTAAACAACTGTGCCACACCTTCATCCATCAGCTGGTCAATGCCCTTTTCCAACTGTTTTGATTTCAGCGGGTCGGCGTTGTTGATATATCGGAAATGCTCCGGTGAGAAGCTTGGTATGCCCTTAAAGTTCATATTTTCGCCCTCGGTAAGCGTATCGCCAATCTTGAAGTTCCCGGTATCATGAAGACCAACAATATCGCCGGGGTATGATACATCCACAATTTCTTTCTTCTCAGCGAAGAAAGCATTCGGGCTTGAAAATTTCAGGTTTTTATTGAGGCGAACGTGCATGTACGGCTTGTTCCTTTCAAACAGCCCTGATACGATTTTCACGAAAGCAATGCGGTCACGGTGCTTCGGGTCCATATTGGCATGTATCTTGAACACGAAGCCCGAAAACTTATTTTCGTCAGGCTTTACCTCGCGCGTATCGCTGTCTTTAGGGCGCGGAGACGGGGCAATTTCAATGAAACAGTCTAACAGTTCACGCACCCCGAAATTGTTTAATGCAGAGCCGAAGAACACGGGCTGCAGCTTACCATCAAGATAGGCTTGACGGTCAAACGGCGGATACACTTCATCAATAAGCTCAAGTTCTTCGCGAAGCTTTTCCGCAGGCTTGGCGCCGATAATCTTTTCCAGTTCAGGGCTGTTAATATAGCTGAAGGCAATAGTATCTTCAATGTTTTTACGGCTGTCACCGCTAAAAAGGTTGATGTTTTTCTCCCAGATGTTGTAAATCCCCTGGAAATCATACCCCATCCCGATAGGAAAACTAAGCGGCGTTACGGTGAGGCCCAGCTTTTGCTCCACCTCGTCCATAAGGTCAAAAGCATCTTTACCCTCACGGTCAAGCTTATTGATGAAAACCAGCATGGGTATGTTGCGCATGCGGCATACCTGCACCAGCTTTTCAGTTTGTTCCTCAACACCTTTCGCTACGTCAATAACAACAATTACGCTGTCAACCGCCGTAAGCGTACGGAAAGTATCTTCTGCAAAATCCTTGTGGCCGGGCGTATCGAGGATGTTTATCTTTTTGTCTTTGTAAATAAAGGCAAGCACCGATGTTGCCACCGAAATCCCCCTTTGGCGCTCAATCTCCATAAAGTCAGATGTTGCACCCTTTTTTATCTTGTTGCTTTTTACCGCGCCCGCTTCCTGTATGGCACCCCCGAAAAGCAGCAGCTTCTCTGTAAGTGTTGTTTTACCGGCATCGGGGTGAGAGATGATGCCAAAGGTGCGTCTGCGTAGTATTTCGTCTTTAAAACTCATTGCTGTAACTTGTTGTTTTTAAAAATCGTGCAAAAATAGCGTTTTTATCGCGAATGGATTGCAGTAATTTCAAATGGCTTAATGTTTAACACCCGATTATTTACTTAAAATGTTATTTTTACCAACATAAAATTGTTATGTACCGCGACTATGTCAAAAATCGCCTGTAAACTATTGCTTTTTCTCCTGTTTCCGGCCTGGCTTTGGGCGCAACAGGAGCCGCAGTACACGCAGTACATGTACAATACGCTCACGGTAAATCCCGGCTATACGGGTAGCACCGGAAACCTTGAAGGGTTGCTGCAGCACCGCACGCAGTGGGTTGGGATTGATGGTGCGCCGCAAACACAGGCATTTACAGTACATTCGCCATTTTACTATGAAAAATTGGGGCTTGGCCTAAGCGTGATGAATGACAGGCTTGGCCCTGCTGATGAGGTGTATGCTGATGCAAATTTTTCATATTCAGTATTTGTGGGCAGGAGCACTAAACTTGCATTTGGGCTGAAGGCCGGTGCGCGGATGCTTAGTATTGACTGGGCGAGGGGCAGGGCGTATGATGAGGGCGACCCGCTGCTGCAGATCAATTTAAACAACAGGATAAACCCGACAATCGGTTCAGGGATATATGTTTATGATGATAAATGGTATGCGGGAATATCGGTGCCAAACTTCATAAGGCATGACTATTATGATGATATTCAGGAAGATGTTATTGCCAGCAGGATGCATTATTATATCATCGGCGGGTATGTGTTTGATATTACGGACAACCTCAAGTTCAAGCCTGCAGTGCTGGGTAAAATAGTGAGCGGCGCGCCGGTAACAGTTGATTTCTCTGCTAATTTTCTGTTTCAGGAACTCGTGACGGTGGGAGCATCATATCGATGGGACGACTCGGTGAGTGCGCTGGCAGGCTTCCAGATTACCAGAAATATCTTCGCCGGATATTCATACGATTACTCTGTGACAGCGCTAAATAAGTATAATGACGGCTCGCACGAGTTCATTTTGCGGTTCACCATTTTCCCGAAGACATCACGTATAAAATCACCTCGCTTTTTCTGATGAAAAGACTATTATTTATAGCGATATTATTCTGCGGAACAATTACTTACGCCCAGGAGCAGAAACTGAAGAAAGCCGATGCGCTGTTTGAGGAAATGGCCTATGCAGATGCAGCAAAAGCGTATGAAGCGTACCTAAAGGACGCGAAAAAGCCCGGTATCACTACGACCAAACGCATTGCCGACACTTATTTTTATACAAACAATTTTGCTAAAGCAGCCGACTGGTATGAAAAAGTGCTGAAAATGCCGGGTGCAAGCACAGATGAGGTTCACTACCGGCGATATGTTTTGTCGTTAAGAGCTTTAAAAAGATATGATGAGGCAGATGCTTTGGTTGGGCAAAAGCTCGCTTCCAAAAAAATTAAAAAAGATCTTGAACGTTTCAAAAAGCAAAAAAATCAGCTTGACAGCATTACCCGAATCACATCAAAATTCGAGATCAGGAACGTAGAAGAAATTAACAGTCCTTTAACAGAGTTCGGGACAACCTTTTTCGGGAGTAAAATTATCTACTCGTCCGCAAAGGACACTACAAAATTTGGTGGGAAAACTTACAAGTATAACAATCAGCCTTATCTGGAATTATACATCGCAGATGTCGACTCAAACGGTCGGTTTACCAACGAGAAAAAATTTGCTAAGCGCGACCAGATAAGCTACCATAATTCCAACGTGGCATTTTTACCGGGTAACGACAGTATTGTGTATTTCAGCGCAAATATTTTAAAAGGTGGCGGCAGGTTGAATAAAAATGATGCAGGGACAAACAACATCGGCATTTTCAAGGCAAAATTGAAAGAGGGCAGGATGCGCGACATTGAGCCGATGCTATTCAATAACGTGAATTACTCCTGTGCGCACCCGGCAATTTCTGCCGACGGGAAATGGATGTACTTCACGAGTGACATGCCCGGCGGTGAGGGTGAGGCAGATATTTATGTAGCGGCAATCCTCGAAAACGGCATGACTGACAAGCCAAAGAACCTTGGGCCAACTATCAACACTGAAGGGAAGGAGATGTTTCCGTTCATTCATGAAAACGTGCTGTACTTCTCATCGGATTGGCATTATGGCCTTGGCGGACTCGATGTGTTTGAAAGCAAAATAGATGATAAAGGCAATTATGGAGAACCGGAGAACCTCGGTAAACCTGTAAACAGTAACCGTGATGATTTTGCTTATATTGTAGCAGAAAATAAACTCTCGGGCTACTTCTCAAGCAACAGGGCAGGTGGCAAAGGCGATGATGACATTTATTACTTCAAAAAGAATGTGGGCAGGCCATTGCGGGAGTCATAACCGGTAAGTCTACCTCCAAACCTATAGCGGGTGTTACCGTTAAGGCATTAAAAGATACAATTGAAATTGCCAGAACCCTAACATCTGTCGACGGTAAATACACTCTCAAACAGCTGCCGTGCAATACCCAAATTACCGTAACAGCAGAAAAACCGGACCATGTTACGGCAACACAACTGGTTAGCCTTCCACGGGTTGCGGGCACAACGCCATTTAATATTGAACTTACCGACTACAGCAGCCTGGTGACAAAGCAGGACAGCATTGAGAAAATTACCATCAATCCGATATTCTTTGATTTCGATAAGTATGATATTACGCCACAGGCGGCTGTAGAACTTGATAAGGTGGTATATGTGCTGCAAAACTTCACCAATGTCATCATAAAAATAGAATCGCATACCGATGCCAGGGGGGATGATGATTACAACCTGAAGCTTTCGGAAAACAGGGCAAAAGCTACCTATAACTATATTTTGTCAAAAGGTGTCACAGCCAACCGTATTGAAAGTGTTGTTGGCTATGGCGAGACCCGCCACGTAAATAATTGCAGCAACGATGTAGAGTGCAGCGAGGAAGAACACTTAAAGAACAGGAGGAGTGAATTTATAATTGTTAGTAAATAGCGACAAGGCATTAGCCACAAGCCATTAGCCACAAGTTTAAAGGTTGAAATTCCAAATCACAAATTTCAAATATCAAACCGGTGTCCCTGCAACGCGTAACCCGTAACCCGTAACTCAACACCCAATACCTAACATCCTGAACCAAATCAACAAATCAACGCATCCACGAATAACAACTCACCGACTCACCAAATAACCAAACAAACTTCTTGCTATATCTTAATGAATTGTTATTTTTGCTGATTGCAATAAATAACGGGCAGCCATACTATTATGGTTTCCCTAACGTTTACTAACCATATTAAAAAAAGCAGTCAGTAAAATAATGAAATTAAAGCATGTTCTTTTAGGTTTATCCTTTTTTGTATCGGCGCTAAGTTTTGCGCAGCAGGCCAAAAAAGAAGTTTTATTCACAATTGATGGTAAACCTTATTATACAGACGAGTTCATCAGGGTTTACAATAAAAACCTTGACCTGGTTAAAGACGATTCGCAAAAAGACCTTAACAATTACCTTGACCTTTTCATAGGCTATAAGCTGAAAGTTCAGAAGGCAAATAAGCTGGGCCTGCAGGAAGGGCAGAACTATAAGAACGAGCTTAAATCATATCGCAACCAGCTGTCGCGCAACTATGTTACTGACACAAAAGTGACACAGGAGCTTATAGATGAGGCTTATGCACGCTCACTTAAAGAAATCAGGGCATCACACATATTGTTCCTTGTAGATGAAAATGCCGCCCCGGCTGATACGCTGAAGGCTTATAACAAAGCGATGGACGCCCGCAAGAAACTGTTGGCAGGGGCCGATTTTGGCAAACTTGCAGCAGAAGTTTCCGAAGACCCGTCAGCAAAAGAAAACCAGGGTGACCTGGGCTATTTCAGCGCCTTCCGAATGGTATACGCATTTGAGAGCGGCGCTTACAACACAAAAAAGGGGAAGTGTCTAAACCGGTACGTTCGCGCTTTGGCTACCACCTTATAAAGGTTACCGATGTTCGCGACAACCGCGGAGAAGTAACGGTGGCGCATATAATGGTTGGTAAAAAAGAGGGAGACAAAGCCAAAACTACCATTGACGAAATATACCAAAAGCTAAAGCAGGGAGAAGATTTTGCCGAACTGGCAAAACAATTCTCTGAAGACAAATCATCGGCAGAAAACGGCGGCAAGCTTAACAGGTTCGGTTCGGGTGAGCTAAGTTCGCCTGAATTTGAGCAGGTGGCATTCAGCCTTAATAATCCGGGTGATTTTAGTGCGCCGTTTGAAACGCAGTTTGGATGGCATATTGTAAAGCTTATAGAAAAACATGCTATCAAGCCAAAAGCTGATGTGCAGGCTGATTTTGAAAACCGTGTTCGCCGCGATGACCGTTCAAGGCGCATTACCGAAAGCCAAAATGTAAAACTTAGAAAAAAATATGCTGTAAAAAAGGATGCGAAAGTATATGCTGCAACGGCTAAGCTTTTGAATGATAAAGTGTATACACAGGCTTGGGAAATGCCTAAAGAAGGTGATTACTCTCAAACAATACTTACCATAAACAACGACAGGAAAGTGCCTGCAAAAGCGTTTCTTGACTATGTGGCGGCAAGGCAGAGGGGAGAGCTTACCGTGAAGCCGCTAAGCCGCCTGGGCGATGTGCTGTTTGAAGATTTCATAAACACGCAGCTTAACGAATATTATAACGATAATCTTGAGGGCGAGTTCCCTGAGTTTGCCGTGGTGATGGAAGAATACCGTGACGGCCTGCTGCTTTTTGAACTGATGGAGAAGGAGATATGGGAAAAAGCAAAGACAGATTCAATCGGCCTTGAGCAGTACTATACCGCACACCGCGACAGCTACCAGTGGAAAGACAGGATAGAAGGCGATGTGTATTCAACCAAAAGCGAGGCTGCAGCTAAAAGCGCCCGTAAGCTGTTGAAGAAGGGTAAGACTGCTGAAGATATTAAAAAGCAGTTGAATAAAGACGGCAAGGTAGACATTATGGAGAGAAGCGGTACTTTTGAGCTCGAAAGCGATGTGCTGCCAAAGCAGGATAAGTGGAAAACCGGCGTAACAGATATATTGAAGAAAGGTGATTACTACTACGTAGTAAATGTAAAGAAAGTTGCAGGAAAAGGCCCTAAAACGCTGGAAGAGGCAAAAGGGCGGGTAGTGAACGACTACCAGCAATACCTGGAAAGCAAGTGGGTGACCGACCTTAAGGGCGAGTTTAACGTGCAGGTAAACCGCAACGTGTTTGAGAACGTTAAGAAGCAGCTGAACCAGAAATAATGCTGAAAAACGGAATACTGTTTGCTTTATTGGCTCTGTGCATTTCCTGCGGTGATAAGGAACGGCCTAAAACCGATGCGGTTGCCAGGGTTAATGACAGCTACCTGTTTCCCGATGAATTGACAGGGCTTGTGCCGGCGGGTACAGCAAAAGCCGACAGTATAGCGATTATAAAGAATTATATTGACAGGTGGGCTTCGCAGAGGCTGCTTTATGACGCCGCCGAAATCAATCTTGGTAAAGAGCGCCAAGAAGAATATAACCAGCTTATAGAGCAATACCGTACCGACCTGTATACCCGCGGGTATCTGGAAGAAATTGTAAAGCAAAGTGCTGATACGGTTATAACCAATGAAGAAGTTGCAGCTTATTATAAAGCCAACAAAGAGAATTTCCGTACAACGGGTATGCTGGTAAAGCTCCGGTATTTATATGTTGCCAAAGACCATCCGAGATTAGGCCTTGTAAGGAGCAGGTTTTTAAGCGGAAATAAGAAAGACCTGAAGGCGCTGAATGACATGAGCATACAGTTTAAGAGTTTTGCCTTTAATGATACAACATGGGTAGATATTAACCAGGTGTACCAGAAACTTCCATTTATTACTCCCGAAAACAGGGGTAAGTATGTAAGCGGGAGTATGTCATACCAATATCCGGACTCAACCGGAGTGTATATGGTAAAAGTAAGGAGCGTACTTGACAAAGGACAAATAGCCCCGTATGAGTTTATAGCGCCAACATTGAGGCAGCTTATAATAAATAACAGGAAACTGGAGTTAATAAAAAAGTTTGAGAAAGAAATTACAGACGATGCGATTAAAAACAAAAAATATGAAGTTTATAAATAGCAGGCTTTTACTGCTTTTGGCGATTATCCTTAGTGCATTTACCGCCACGGCGCAGGAAATAATTAGGGAAACGCCCCGCGATACCGTAAAGCCAAAGCCAACAGCTGGCAGGGCAAAGGTTGACGGTATTGTGGCAGTGGTAGGTGACTATGTGGTGCTTGACAGCGATATTGATATGATGTACCGCGAAATGCAGGCACAAAATATGTCTACCAAAGATGTAACCCGCTGCGAGCTTTTAAGCCGCCTTATGGAAGAAAAGCTTTTTGCGCACCAGGCAATACAGGATAGTATAGTGGTTACCGATGCTGAGGTGAACAGCATGATGGAAGAGAGGATTAACTATTTTGTAGAGGCGATAGGCTCTCAGGATAAAATGGTGAAATACTTCAAGAAAAAGAATATTGAAGCTTTCCGCACAGAGCTTTTTGATATGCTTAAGAGCCAGAGGCTCACCGAGCAGATGCAGCGTAAGATATTTGATGATGTAACAATAACTCCTGAAGAAGTAAGGCAGTTCTACAATAGTATTAAGGGCGACCTGCCTGTATTTGGCGCCGAGATGGAAATAGCCCAGATTGTAATAAAGCCGCAAGTAACACAGGAAGCCAAGCAGGCCGTGATTGACAGGCTGCGGCAGATAAAAGCCGATGTGCAGAACGGGTCAAGCTTTTACAGTAAGGCGGTACTTTATACTGAAGACAGGGCGTCAGCATCGTCAGGCGGTTTCATCAAAATGAACAGGAAGTCGCCGTTGGTGAAGGAATTTAAGGAAGTTGCCTTTAGTACTGAAGAGGGGCAGATAAGTGAGCCTTTTGAAACGCAGTATGGCTACCACATAATTTATGTGGAGAAGATACGCGGGCAAGACCTGGATGTCCGCCATATATTGATATCTCCAAAAGTATCTGACGCCGATTTAAAAAAGGCAAAAGACAGGATAGACCTGATACGCCAGCGGATTGTATCGGGCGAAATTTCTTTTGCCGATGCTGCAAGGTCAGAATCAGATGAAAAAGAAACACGCAACAGCGGCGGTTTGCTTATGAATCCGCGTACGCTTGAAACACGTTTTGAACTTACTAAGATTGATCCTAAAATTTATACCGAAGTGCAGGGCCTTAAAGACCGTGAAGTGACCAGGCCAATACTTGATGATGATCCGGGAGCCGGACAGAGTTACAAGATTTATACCGTTATGAACAGGTATGATGAGCACCCTGCCGATTATGCTTTGGATTATACGAAAATTAAAGACCTGGCCCTTCGTGAAAAGCAGAAGAAAGCTATTGCAAAATGGACAGACGAGAAGATAAAGGAAACCTATGTAAAAATTGCCGCAGATTATAAAAATTGCCAATTTGGCAATCACTGGGTGAAATAATTTAGGTTGACAATAAAAATATTTATAAGTTTGAAGCTAAGGTTTTCCTTAGCTTTAATTTTAATCATCAATCAATAACCTATGTCAGACGTAGCAGCCATACAAAATTTAGTACAAAAGCAGAAAGCGCTTAAAGATGAAATTGCCAAAATAATAGTAGGCCAGGATGAGGTGGTAAACCAGATTGTGCTGAGCATTTTTGCCGGCGGGCATGCATTGCTGGTAGGTGTGCCGGGGCTTGCCAAAACACTTATGGTAAATACCATATCTCAGGCTTTGGGTCTTGATTTTAAAAGGATACAGTTTACGCCCGACCTTATGCCGAGCGACATTTTAGGAAGTGAAATACTTGATGAGAACAGGCAGTTCAAGTTTATAAAAGGGCCCGTTTTCTCAAACATAATCCTTGCCGATGAGATAAACCGTACACCGCCGAAAACCCAGGCAGCGTTGCTTGAGGCGATGCAGGAAAAGGCCGTTACCATTGCGGGCCAGCATCACAGGCTGGCGCAGCCCTACTTTGTATTGGCTACACAAAACCCGATAGAACAGGAGGGTACATATCCGCTGCCGGAAGCCCAGCTTGACCGTTTTATGTTTGCCATAAAGCTGGATTACCCCACTTTTGCTGAAGAAGTACAGGTGGTGAAAAGCACTACAGCAGATACAAAGGCTTCAATTTCGCCACTTTTTACGGCTGAAGAGATACTTGATTTCCAACATTTAATTCGCCGCATACCTGTTGCGGATAATGTTGTGGAATATGCCGTTACGCTGGTAAGCAAGACCAGGCCGGGCAATGCCCTTTCAAACGATTATGTAAAAACTTATCTTGACTGGGGTGCAGGGCCGCGTGCATCGCAAAACCTTATACTTGCAGCTAAAACACACGCTGCCCTAAACGGCAAATTCTCGCCGGATATTGAAGACGTAAAAGCAGTAGCAACGGGCATATTGCGCCACCGTATTATTAAGAATTACAAAGCAGATGCTGAAGGCATTACTGAAGAGGCAATAATTGCAAAGCTGCTTTAATTTTAACATTTTAAATATCAGGCTGTTAACAACATGTGGATATTTTTTTGGAGTGTATAATAATTCAGTTCTTTTTGAGTTTTAAATTTACATTACATCCAAAAAAATAGAATATGAGACTACTTAAGATGCTCCCTGAACTCTTTTTTATGGGTTTGGGTACATATTGGGCAATAGAGAACTATATGGCTTCAGGCCACCGGAATTATATAGCAGTATTTTTTGTATGGCTGCTTTTTTTGCAGCTATTCTACAAAAACCGGATATTAGGGCTTATTTATGGCATCATTCTTACTATGATTTCAGGTATGATGTCGCTCGCCGTTATTTCTGAATACAGGGAATTCAATCCGGCTGAGGCTGAAGGCATAAGGCTGTTGATATGGGGCCTTGCTTTATTTGGCGTGGGCATATTTATGGGCCTGTATATGATTTATAAGTACGCTACATCAAATGTTGAATACGAAGACAGCGTATTGACCACAGTTTAAACATTTATATCAATATATGATGCCGCACAGCGATGTGCGGCATTTTCTTTTTATACTATTTTCAAATGAATATTAAGGATTTGGCAATTGAAAAATAAAATTTTGAGAATTCCGAAACAAATGCCTTAATCTGTAAAGTTTTTATGAAATCTTCAGGATTATAGAATGTTTATAAATAATTATTCTTTCAAAATAAAGAAACTATAAAAATTTTCTAATCAATTTAAGATTGACTAAATTTACGGACTTTTTACAAACGAACTTAATTTACTTACTATGGCTTTTGATATTGAAATGATCAAAAAGGTGTATGCAAACATGGCCGAGCGTGTTGATAAAGCACGAGAGCTGGTGGGCCGTCCGCTTACACTATCCGAAAAGATTCTATATTCACACCTGTGGGAAGGTACGCCGTCACAGGCTTTTACAAGAGGAAAAGATTATGTTGATTTCGCTCCGGACAGGGTTGCCTGCCAGGATGCTACTGCACAAATGGCACTGCTTCAGTTTATGCATGCCGGAAAAAGTAAGGTAGCTGTGCCTACAACTGTACACTGTGACCACCTTATCCAGGCTAAAGTAGATGCTAAGATTGACCTTAAACGCGCGAAAGAACAAAGCAACGAGGTATTTGACTTCCTTTCGTCAATTTCAAATAAATACGGTATCGGTTTCTGGAAGCCGGGTGCGGGTATCATCCACCAGGTGGTGCTTGAAAACTATGCATTCCCGGGCGGTATGATGATTGGTACCGACTCTCACACCGTAAACGCAGGCGGCCTTGGTATGCTTGCCATTGGTGTGGGTGGCGCTGACGCCGTTGACGTAATGAGCGGCATGGCCTGGGAACTTAAATTCCCTAAGCTTATCGGCGTGAAGCTTACAGGTAAGCTTTCAGGCTGGACAGCCCCTAAAGATGTAATACTTAAAGTGGCAGGTATCCTTACCGTAAAGGGCGGTACCGGCGCTATCATTGAATATTTTGGCGAAGGTGCACAGGCTATGTCGTGTACCGGTAAAGGTACCATATGTAACATGGGTGCTGAGGTTGGCGCTACTACGTCAACTTTCGGTTATGACGATTCTATGGACCGTTACCTGCGTGCCACCAACCGTGCCGATGTAGCTGACGAAGCTAAAAAAATGGCGAAGTACCTTACAGCTGACGAAGAAGTTTACGCTAATCCTGGCGAATACTTTGATGAGCTTATCGAGATAAACCTGAGCGAGCTTGAGCCGCACCTTAACGGGCCGTTCACTCCGGATCTGGCTACTCCTATATCACAAATGCGTGAAGAGGCTACTAAAAATGACTGGCCTTTGCAGGTTGAAGTTGGCCTTATCGGGTCATGTACCAACTCATCTTACGAAGATATCTCTCGCTCGGTATCAATTGCTAACCAGGCTGTCGAGAAAAAGCTTAAGCCAAAGGCTAAGTTTACCATCACCCCGGGTTCAGAATTGGTTCGCTATACAATAGAACGTGACGGCTTTATCAAGACTTTCGACAAAATCGGCGCTACTGTATTTGCCAATGCCTGCGGGCCATGTATCGGTATGTGGGACAGGGAAGGCGCTGAAAAAGAAGAACGTAACACTATTGTTCACTCGTTTAACCGTAACTTCTCTAAAAGGGCAGACGGTAACCCGAACACGCTTGCTTTCGTAGGTTCGCCTGAGCTTGTAACGGCTATCGCCATTGCAGGTGATCTTGGCTTTAACCCACTTAAAGATAAGCTTATCAATGAAGATGGTGAAGAAGTAATGCTTGAAGAACCTACAGGTAATGAACTTCCGCCGAAAGGCTTTGATGCTGAAGACCCAGGCTATCAGGCTCCGGCAGAAGACGGCTCTAAAGTGCAGGTGGTTGTCAGCCCTGAAAGTGAGCGCCTTCAGCTGCTTGCCCCGTTTGAGCCATGGAACGGTGAAAACATCATGAACGCAAGGCTGCTTATCAAGGCTTACGGCAAGTGTACTACCGACCATATCTCTATGGCAGGGCCTTGGCTGCGTTTCCGTGGTCACCTTGACAATATATCAAACAACATGCTTATTGGTGCGGTAAATGCCTTTAACATGAAAACAAATAACGTGAAGAACCAGCTTACAGGCGAGTATGATGCCGTACCTGCTGTACAACGTGCTTATAAGGCTGTTGGTGTGCCAACGGTTGTTGTGGGTGACCATAACTATGGTGAAGGTTCATCGCGTGAACATGCTGCTATGGAGCCGCGCCACCTTGGTGTGAAAGTGGTACTTGTGAAATCTTTTGCACGTATTCACGAGACAAACCTTAAGAAGCAGGGTATGCTTGCGCTTACGTTCGCCAATGAAGGTGACTACGATTTCATACAGGAAGATGATACATTCAACTTCATCGATCTTAAGGAGTTTGCACCTAACAAGCCAATAACTGTAGAGGTGGTACACAAAGATGGTACTAAACACACTATCCTTTGTAACCATACCTATAATGAAGGCCAGATTGGCTGGTTTGTGGCAGGTTCTGCACTTAACCTAATTGCAGCTGCCGGAAACGCCAACGCTTAAGATTAATTTTTAGTTATAAGTTGAGAAGCTCCTTTCGCGAAGCGGGAGGAGTTTTTTGTTGTAAGCGAATGAGTCAGAAAAAAAAATATTTATTTGAGGCACGATTGCAAATCCGTGCTATTGAGCTTGTTAATTGTAGCTTTGTTTAACTAAAGTGAAATCCCCATTTGAAAAGTCATTAAGAAAGGAATTATAAATTCCTAAATCAAGCCTGTCTTTTGTTAACTTTTCAAGTGCAAAAACAACCTTTATCTCATTAGCTATGTATTGATACGCACTGCTACATTCATATCCTTTATAATCTTGTGGATTATTATGATCTTCCCTTAACGAACCCTCAGGTATCTCACCCTCCACCAAAATTATCTCAGGTGTACCTTCTATTTTTACAGATGTATGTATATTGTACAGTTTAAAACCATAGATTGCTTTTTCATTTGAATAAATCGTCATTTTATAATCGTTATTCAAGTATACAAGGGTATCCTGATTGCTTTTAATACTAAGTTCTTTGTTTGAATTTGGTTGATTATTAAAACAGCCCAGTGTTGTAAAGGCTATGATTATAAAAAGTGGTATCATTAATTTAATTGTCCTCATTTATGTGTTAATGGTAATATAGTGAGATAATCTATTTTATAAACTCTAAGTAATCCGTGTCCATCCGCCCAAATCAGCGTCATCCGCGTTCCTTAAATCTTTCTAGAGTTCTACTCCAATATATCTAAAAACGTTAAGCCAAAGATTACCCCGTCACTTATAAATCCACTTTCATAAGAGCGGATATAATCTACACGAAGGAAGCGGAACTTGCCCCAGCCCAGGTTATCAAGGCCGGCAGTAAACTCCATGTAGGGTTTGCGTTCAGGTACGGTTAGCATATGGGCACCAACAACAAGGTGGTAGTTCAACTTATTGAATAGCGGAATGCCGTTGGTGAGGTATCCTTTAAAGTTATGCTCAAGGTGGCCTTCAAAGTATTGGTCGTTGGTGCTGTGGGTGTAGTAGGGCAGGAAGTTGAACACGTTTAAGTAACGCTCGCTTTTGCCTATGTGCGTTTGGTTGCCGTTAAAATGGCGGTAATCGGTAAAGGCAATATTATCTGACCCGAAGAATTTACCGGCCCTGAAATTTGTTCCTAATTCACCCTTGTTACCTAAAGTAACATCATAGGTAAGGCGTGTAGAAAGGTGGTCATAGTTATAATCGCTTATGCTTGATGCAAAACCTTTATCATAGCGCAGGTACAGGCGAGGGTATTTCTCATTCGGCAGGTTCAGTTTGCCGTCCGGCCGTGTCCAGTACTTTTGCCCGAAAGTAATGCGTGTTGAAAGGTATGCCCTTACCATGTTATGCGTCTCAAACGTTGGCGTTTCATAATCAAAAGGCAGCATCGGGTTGTTAGATGTGTATGGCTTGCCTGCATCTTTTAATGTAGAGAAGTTGGTGTTATTCCTCAGGTGGTGTCTGCGGGTATATTCTGCGCCTGCAAATGCATATATGCCATTCACCACTTCTTCCGAATAATCAAGGCGTATAAACTCTTTGTTATAAAGCTTCATATAATTTTCCCGGAAGAAAAGAGTGCTAATACTGTTCACGATACGGTTGATAGGCCTTTCAGGGTTGTACTGCTCTATGCTGCTTCCGCCTGAGAGGGTAAGCGTTCGTTGTGTAAAGTTGCTGAACTTACGCGATATAGTACCCGTTGCGCGGAAACGTTGCTCGGCAAAGCCATAATTAAGGTCGGTGCCTATGGTAGTGTACGTGCGTTTTTCAGGGTCACGTTTTGTGAAGTAAAATGCCGGGGCGAGGTGGTAGGCCTGTACGGTATTAAACCCCAGCCTTCGGATGATGCCTGAATAATACAGCGACCAATTCTCATAAGAGTTATTATAGGTGTAGCCTGTAACAGGGTTAAGCCATCGGAATTTGTTATTCACCCGGTCTATTGAGTCAAGATACACTTTGCTGGAGCGCAGTTCTTTAATGCTGTCTTTTTTGGTATAGTCTTCAGACTCTTCATCCGTCAGCGGGATAGGGCGGATGGCATCCCAAAAATTGTTTTCTTTCTTGTTTGCGTCTTCAACCACTGTCAGCACCTCATTATCAAAGGTCTTTTTGTCAAACGCCGGCTCAAACACAAAGTTGCTGTACACGTAGCTGAACCTTCCGCTGAATTTAATACCAAATATACCTGCCTTAAAATCAAGGCTTTGTGTGTTTTTAGTCCATATCTTTTCGCGAGAGTTATATCCGTATGCCTGTTGCACATTAAGTGTATCAAGTATATCCATTTTTACCTGCTTACCGGTAATAGATAAGTCAACAGCGTAAATTTCCCAGGTATCTTCAACAATATAAATATAGCCCGTTGTTACAGGGTCAGCGGGTTGCCTGGGTGTAACTTTAATCTTGTTGATAAGGTGCTTTTCCTGATCATAAAAAGTACTCTCAAGCGTATACCTGTAATAGTTAAAAGCATTATCTGCAATAGGCGAGATTACATTAATTTCAAACGGGATGTAGTTTTCATAAAAGTCAAACTCGGCAGCGGCAGCGTTGTTAAAACTAAAGCCATTATCATCTCCCGCCACTTTTGACGCTACAATGGTTTCCTTAATTTTACCGGGCTTCTGGTATTTTACGCGGCTTACGGTTTCGCTAAGGTAAAGTACGCCTGTACCGGTACTGTCAAGCGCTCCGTTGAAGTCGCCCAGGTCCTGGCCCAGTATTTTGCGCGGAGCATCTTTTACACGGAAGATACCCCGTGAATAAAAATCAGCTTCAAATTTTGCGGTTTTTGCGCTATTCTCTTTACGGTGCTTTATCGCCTGGCGAATTACGGCATTCGCAGGATTATCGGTATTTGAAACGGTTACTTCACTAAGGGTAAATTCCTCATCCTGCAGGGTTACATTCAGTGTATACGGAAACTTATCAATAGAAATTTTCACTTCCCGGGTCTTAAATCCGAGTGACTGGAAGATAAGGGTATGGCTTCCTTTTTCTTTCAGCGTAAGCGAATACAGGCCGTCTTCATTTGATGATGTGCCGTTATATGTTCCGCTAACTACAATACTTGCATAGGGTATGGGCTGGCCGTCGGCAGAAGTTATTTTACCTGTAACCTGTGCAAACCCGGCTGAACAGCACAACAATAGTAATATGTATAGTGATTTCATTATACGGTTTTTGTAAGATATTGAAGCGCCAGTTCATAACCCTGCATGCCAAAGCCTATTATAACTCCGGCCGCAGCAGGGGAGATGTAAGATTTATGCCTGTAAGTTTCGCGAGAGAATGTGTTGGATATATGTACCTCTATAACCGGCGCATTTACGGCAAGCACAGCATCGGCAATACCTATAGAGGTATGGGTGTATGCTCCCGCATTAAGTATAATCGCATCATGCGTAAAGCCTGTAACCTGCAGCTGCGTAATTAGCTCGCCCTCGATGTTGCTTTGATAATACGATAGGTCAACGTGAGGATACTTAGCTTTTAGGGTAGTGAAATATTCCTCAAATGTTGTGTTCCCGTAAATATGTGTTTCACGTTTTCCCAACAGGTTCAGGTTTGGGCCGTTTATGATGATGACTTTCATTGCTGCGGTTTTTGTAAAAATAATCATTCATTTCTTACAGCAATTATCTGCTAACACAAAATTTAACATTGTTGAACAAAAAAGGCCTCCATTCCGGGAGGCCTCACTATAAAAGAAGCTTTTTTTAAAAGAACATATAGCCGAGTGAAAGCTGGAACACAGCATTCTTAGAATCTCCGCCGTCATAAACATCATTAAGGCCTATGGTATAGCGCGCCTGTGCAAAAAGGCCTTTTATAATTCTAAGCTCAACTCCTCCGGCGGCAGCTATATCAAGACTGTTAGCATCTCCGGTCTCAATAAGGCTTTCGCTTTCATTTATAAGAAATGAAAATTGGGGACCCGCCATAAGGCTAAGCCTGTCCGGCAATATGTAAAATTTAGCCATAACAGGTACAGAGATATAGTCAAGATTAATATCATCACCTGTTTCTACTTTTGCTCCAACAGAGTTGAAAAGGCCTTCAGCCTGAACAGAGAACATAGGTACGAAGTTAAGCTCAAGGGCAGCACCTGCATGAAAACTGGTGATGTTGTCTGTATTGTCAGCCCCGTTTATGCTGGCAAAGTTAGCGCCGGCTTTAAGTCCGAATTTAATGTCTTGGGCCTGGGCAGCTGTACCAAGAGCGATAATTGCAATTACTGTAAGAATTTTTTTCATAGTATATAGTTTTTAGTTGTTTATTAGAAAATGTATCCTAACCCAAGAGACACTACAGAGTTCTTAAGGTCAGAATTATCAGAAAGCCTGCTTAGCCCCGCATTATACCTTGCCTGTATAAAGAGCCCGTCTGCCACAAAAAACTCAAGCCCGCCTACAATGCCAAAATCATAAGTATTGCTTTCAAGCCTGTCAACATTATCACTTTCATCAATCAGAAGCCCAAATTGGGGACCGCCCTGTATATTAAAGCTGTCCGTCAGGTATATTTTTGCAACAACAGGCAGTGTCAGGTAATTCAGTTCATACTTTTCATCTTTGATTTCCGCGCCTTGGCGACTATACAAAAATTCAGCCTGTACGGAAAGATGGTCAAATACTTTAAGCTCAGCAAGACCGCCGGCCTGCCAGCCTATAAGTACATTAAAATCTTTTGAGTCATCACCACGAAAACTTGCAAAGTTTACACCTGCTTTTATGCCATATGCCTGCGCATTTGAGAGTGTGCAGCAGCCCAGTATTACAGCTGCTGTAAGAAGTAATCTTTTCATTTAAATTATGCTGTTTTATTTAAAACAAATATACTGCAATATTATTAAGACGAGTTGTGTTAAATAAAGTGTTATGAAAATTTTAGGTGCTTAAAGATAAAATAATACACGAATGTATTTTCTTATTAAAATTTTTATAATTTTGCCTCACCTAACAAAATTAAATTTTGATTATTATGAAAAAAATCATTTTATCAGCTGCTGCTATTGTAGCAATTGCGTTTTCAGCTAAAGCTCAGGAAACTGAAACTCCTGCATTTGGTTTTAGCGCAGGTAACATTATCGTTGAAGGCAATCTAAGCTGGAATTCTACAAAAGAAGAAGAGCCTGGAGTTGAAACTAAAGAAAACTTTTTCAGCTTTAACCCAAAAGCAGGTTATTTTATCACAGATAAATTTGCAGTAGGTGTTGAGCTTGGAATTGGTTCAAACAAAGAAGAGGTTACACCGGATGGAGCTCCAACTTCTGAGGAAAAAACTAACTTTTTTGGTGCAGGTGTATTCGGACGTTACTATTTCCTTGAGCTAGGGCAAAGGTTTAAGACTTATGCTGAAGTTGGTGTTGGTTTCGGTGGTGGTAAAACTGAAGTTGACGGTACTGAAATATCTAAAAACAATGGGGTTAATGCAGGCCTTGATCTTGGTATCAACTACTTCATTACTCCAAGCTTTGCAATCAATTTCGGACTTGCTGACGTAATTTCGTACAATTCATTTACACTTGAAGATCCTGCAACAGGAGATGAAACTAAAACAAATACATTTGAAGGTAACATCAATGTGTTTAATAACTTCTTCTCAACTGCTACGTTTGGTTTGACATACAAGTTCTAATCAGAGACTGTATAAAATTATAAAAACCTCCCGGTTTGGGAGGTTTTTTGTTTTGTAATCTGTGGATTTTATTAGAATTTAAATCCAACACCAATCTGGAATACTGAGTTGTTTATTTTCACATCGTCAGCAATATCGCTTATACCCTGGTTGTACCTTGCATAAGCAAATAGTCCCATTTCAGTTTGGAAAGTTGCACCACCTACTGCACCAAATTCAAATGTGTTTAGACTGTCTCTCAATGGAGATGGAGAATCACCGTTGTTTCCGGTTGGGTCAGTGTCATATTCATCATTTACAAGGAAAGAGAATTGCGGACCTGCTTCAAGGCTGAATCCTTTAAAAAGGTATACTTTAGCCAACACAGGCACATTGATGTAGTCAAGTTGTAATTCTGCATCCTTCCTTTCACCAAATTCAGGATCTAATGGGTTACTTACAGTGTAGCTGCGTGCAGCACCCTGTCCGGAATACAATACTTCAGCCTGTAGTGAGAACATTTCAGAAAGCGGGAACTCTGCTAATACACCCACGTGGAAGCTTGTCCTTGAGTCAGCATCACCAAAATCATCACCGTTAAGGTTTGCGAAGTTTACACCACCTTTAACACCAAATCTTACAGACATGTCATTAGTGTTGCTTACATTCTCCTGTGCGTTAGCTACTGTTACAGCACCTAACATAAGTGCACCTGCCGTAAAAAATTTAAATAGTTTCATCATTATTAAGTTTTAGTTTTGTAAGTCAAAAGTATTGCAAGTATTTACGCACCTTTGTCAAGGAATTCTTAATTCACAAAACTTTAACCTGTATGAAAAGTTGGATTAAATTCATTAAAGACTATCGCTCATATCTTAAAATAGAGCGTGGGTTGTCTGACAATTCGGTAGTTAGCTACATTTTTGATGTGGAACGCCTGGTTAAATTTCTTGAAGAGAACAGTATTGACGTTTCTCCATTAAAGATTACGGAAGATGAAATTCAGCAGTTCGTGTACAGTGTTGCAGGAGAACTTAACCCGCGTTCCAAGGCGCGCCTTATATCAGGCCTTAAAAGCTTTTTTAATTACCTGATGTTTGAAGATTACCGTAAAGAAACCCCAATGGAACTTATTGAAGTGCCAAAAATTGGGCGAAAACTGCCGGACACGCTTTCCACTGCAGAGATTGATGCACTGATTGCTGCTGTAAAAACTACCGGCAACCAAGATGAAGAAGATAAGATAGGTATAAGGAACAAAACTATGCTTGAAGTTCTCTATAGCTGCGGCCTTCGTGTAAGCGAATTGACCACACTGAAGCTAAGCGACCTGTTTTTTGATGATGGGTTCATCCGTATTACTGGTAAAGGCAACAAGCAGCGTTTTGTACCGATAGGAAAAAAAACACAGCAGGACATTGCAGACTATGTGCAGAATGGGCGCTTCCCTGCAATTAAAAATCATGAAGACACATTGTTCCTCAACAGGCGGGGCAGGGGGCTTACACGTGCCATGATTTTTACAATAATTAAAAGGCTTGCGGATGATATAGGCCTGAAAAAGAAAATTAGCCCGCACACTTTCCGCCATTCTTTTGCAACGCATCTGCTTGAAAATGGTGCTGATTTACGTTCAATACAAATGATGTTGGGGCACGAATCTATCACTACCACAGAAATTTACATGCATATTGACAGAAAATTCTTAAATCATATATTAAATACTTATCATCCAAGGAGATAATTAAGTAAAATCTGTTAAAAAACGTTTTGAGGTTTTAAAACTAAGGTTATTTTTGTGGTTTAATACTTTGCTATGAAGTTTGTTGAAAGCCCTGATTTTCACGAAGGCGAAAATCTGAGCGATTTCTATAAAAAACTGCTAGACCAGGTGCCCGATCTTATTTTTAAGCTCGATTACCATGGTGATAACATTTATACAATTACATACTGTAGCGAGAATGTGAATGAGCTGTTTGAGCTCACCACGACCCAATTTAAAAAAGATACCCTCATTTTTTTTGACAACCGTATAATGCTGCAGGACAGGGCGGGATTTATAGAAAGCCTAGAGTACGCAGCCCATAATTTAGAGCCCTGGAAGCACGAATTCAGGCTTACCTTGCCGGTAAAAGGGTTGCGGTGGATGCGTATTAATGCAAAGCCTGAAAAACAACCTGATGGCGTCATAAGCTTTTATGGCCGTGCCAGTGATATTACCGACCAAAAAGAGCAGGAACTTAAACTTCAGATAAGTGAAGAGCGGTATGAATTTGCGCTTAAGGCTGCCAGTGAAGGTGTCTGGGATTGGGATATCGCTGCAAATACTGTTTATCTTTCGGGGCAATCTATGAAGATTCTGGGCATGGAAGAGAAAGCTGTAACAATGCTGCTTGAAGAGTGGCGCAGCCGGATACATCCTGATGACCTTAAAGGCCAGGAGAAAGCCCAGAAAATAAGCCTGAAAAATACCAATATATCTTATGAAAGCATTTACCGTGTAAAAACGGTTGATGGAACTTACCGCTGGCTGCTAAGCCGAGGAAGGGTAGTGCATTTTGATGCTAAAGGCAAGCCTGTAAGGGCTATGGGGGTGCATAAAGATATTACCCAGCTGAAGGAAAAGGAAATGGAGCTTGCCAGCACAATTGATATTGTAGGTACACAAAATAATAAGCTAAGTAATTTTGCACATATTGTTTCGCATAATTTAAGGTCGCATGCAGGCAACCTGCGTATGCTGCTTGATTTATTCAAAGCTGCACCGCCCGAGCAGCGTGATGAGATGATGCAGCACCTTGAAGCTATTAGTGACGGGCTTAATATTACCATTGGCCATCTTAAAGAACTGGTTGAAATACAAAGTGAAATTAAACTTGAAAAGCAGCCGCTGAATCTGAGGCATTATCTCAAGAATATCCTTAACATATTGCACAATGAAATTACCAAGCACGGCGTTAATGTTGATATAAATATACCGCTTGATGCAACCGTAAATTATAATCCTGCGTATTTAGAGAGTATATTGCTGAATTTTACAACCAATGCTATTAAGTACTCAAGCCCGGACAGGAAACCAATGCTTACCTATGATTTCTCAATTGTTGATGGTAAAAAGATATTAGCGGTAAGTGATAATGGTTTGGGTATTGACTTGCGCAGGCATAAAAATTCTCTTTTCGGCATGTATAAAACATTTCATAAAAACCAAAACTCAAGGGGTATAGGTTTGTTTATTACTAAAAACCAGGTGGAGGCCATGGGCGGAAGGATTGAAGTTAACAGTGAAGTAAATAAGGGTACCACCTTTAAAATATATTTCGAAGATGAAGCCTAAGACATTATTCGTGATTGATGATGATAAGATTTATCATTTCCTCTTCAAAAACCTTTTGAAGCAAAATGGTATAGATGTAGCGGTCTCTTTTTTTCATAACGGGCAGGAAGCTATAGAACATATAAAGAAAAATATTGATGCGGCTGAGTTACCCGATCTTATTTTGCTTGATGTAAACATGCCAATTATGAACGGCTGGCAGTTTCTTGAAGAATACTCACAGCTTATGCAGGCATTGCCAAAAAAGTCACCTGTATATATGATAAGCTCATCAAACAACGAAGTTGATATCAACAAAGCGAAAGAATTTGGAAATATCGTAAAAGATTACCTGCTTAAGCCTGTATGTAAAGAAGACCTGGACATGATTTTTTCTAAACAAGGTAATTAATACCACATATATCCGTAGTAAAAAAGCATCCGCCAACGGATGCTTTTTTATTTAATATCGAACAGTCGAAAAATCCAAACTATCCAAATTGTCTATTTTGCAATATTTACGGCCCTTGTTTCGCGGATTACAGTGATTTTTACCTGGCCCGGGTAAGTCATTTCAGTCTGAATTTTATGAGATATTTCAAATGAAAGGTTTGCGGCCATATCATCGCTTACTTTTTCACTTTCAACAATTACGCGCAATTCGCGTCCTGCTTGTATGGCATAAGCGCTCTTCACGCCCTGGAAGCCGTAGGCGATGTCCTCAAGGTCTTTCAGTCGTTGTATGTAAGAATCCAGCACCTGCCTGCGTGCGCCCGGCCTTGCACCCGAAATTGCGTCACACACCTGTACAATAGGTGACAGTAGTGATTTCATCTCAATCTCGTCGTGGTGGGCTCCAATAGCGTTACATACTTCTTCTTTTTCACCATATTTCTCTGCCCACTGCATACCTAGCAATGCGTGCGGAAGGTCACTTTCAGTATCAGGCACTTTACCTATATCGTGCAGTAGTCCGGCACGTTTGGCAAGTTTCACGTTCAGTCCAAGTTCGGCAGCCATTAAGCCGCAAAGTTTAGATACCTCACGCGAGTGTTGTAGCAGGTTCTGCCCATAAGATGAGCGGTACTTCATACGGCCCACAATCTTAATAAGCTCAGGGTGGAGGCCATGTATACCAAGGTCGATAACCGTACGCTTACCTACTTCAATAATTTCGTCTTCAATTTGTTTAGCTGTTTTGGCAACAACTTCTTCAATACGTGCCGGGTGAATACGCCCGTCTGTCACCAGCTTGTGTAGTGAAAGCCTTGCCACCTCGCGGCGCACAGGGTCAAAGCAAGAAAGGATTATAGCTTCAGGGGTGTCGTCAACAATGATTTCAACGCCGGTAGCAGCCTCAAGCGCACGTATGTTACGCCCTTCACGGCCGATAATGCGGCCTTTTACGTCATCGCTCTCAATGTTGAATACTGATACACAGTTCTCTACCGCTTCTTCAGTACCCACGCGCTGTATGGTGCTTATGATTATTTTTTTAGCTTCCTGGTGTGCCGTAAGCTTAGCCTCTTCAATAGTTTCCTGTATGTGGCTCATAGCACTGGTCTTGGCTTCGGCCTTCAGGCTTTCCACAAGCTGGCTTTTCGCCTCTTCAGCCGAAAGGCCAGAAATCACTTCAAGCTGCTGAACCTGGCTGGTATGCAGCCTGTCAATCTCCTGTTGCTTTTTGTCAAGGTATTCAATACGGGCGTTGTAATCGGCAACTTTAGTTTCAAGTTCATCGCTGAGTTTTTTGGTCTTGGCAAGTTCATTTGAAACCTGGCTTTCTTTGTCTCGGGTGCGCTTTTCAGCTTCTGCAATTTTCTTGTCTTTGCCCAGTATCACCTGTTCGTGCTCAGCCTTAAGCTCAAGGAACTTTTCCTTGGCCTGTAAAAGCTTGTCTTTCTTAAGGGCTTCGCCCTGGTTGGTAGCATCTTTAATGATAGATGCCGCTTCTTTCTTCGCATTTTCAAGAACGCCTGTCGCGCTCTTCTTATCCATTGATTTGGCTATCATGAAGCCTATTGCGGCGCCGACTATAACGCCGGCGATTGCTAAAATTATTTCCATAGTTGTTAGGTGTAAGTTGGTTTAAATAAAAAAAGCCTACATCAGTGGTGTATTGTATAAACTCGTAAAGACAAGTTTTGGGCTAACCCGCTGTTCAAGGATCTGCTCAAAGGCAGCATGCTATAGTAGCGACGATTCACCCATTTTAAAAAATTGGCGTTGAGTTTATCAAATATGTACTAATGTAGGCAGTATTATTGACGTATGTAAAGAACGTTGGTTTATATTTATTTAGAAAGAAGTCCGTCAAGGGCTATGTTCATTTCTTCCAGCCTTTTCATCGCATTTTCCACATCGGCAGTATTATCTATCTGCTTCTGCTCGCTTTGTGCGGCAAACTGCAGGGCACACATGGCCAGTACATCCTGCTTATCGCGCACGGCATAGTTTTCTTCAAACTGCTTAATCATGGCATCAATTTTTTTAGAGGCCGTCCTCAGGCCCTCTTCCTGCGCGGGGTTTACCGTAAGCGGGTACACCCTGTCGGCAATTGATATCTTTATCTTAAGCTTGTCATCCATATTAATCTGCCAGCTGCGCTATGCAATAATCTATTTCGCGGATCAATGAATTTATCTTGAGCTTCGTCTCTCTTTTGTTGTCGTCACTGCCCAGCAATGAATTGGCCATCTTCAGTGTCTCATTCTTTTGCCTGAGGTCTGAAATTTCGCCTGCCTGCCTGCTTATCACCGATGCCGATTCTGAAATTTTATTTTCCAGCTCTTGTTTTTCCCTGCGCAGCTGCTCCAGTTTTGTGGAGAGCCTGGCAAGCTTAGTTTCAAGAGTATCAACTAATTCGGTTAATCCGCTCATGGCAGCCTTTATTCATTACATGATTTTACAAAGTTAGCATTCCTTTATTTATATCCAACTGTTTTGCAAAAATTGTAATTTAATTTATGAAAATGCCGTAATAAATTATGATGCACACAGTTATAACTTATAATTAAAGCATGTGCTTTTTTATGAGGTTTTTTATATTTTAGCCCGATGAGATTTTTATTGCCGGCCTTACTTTTTGCTTTTGCAGCGTCTGCACAATACAATTATCCGCAGGATTATTTCCGTTCGCCTATGGACCTTCCGGTTCACGCATCGGGCACCTTTGGCGAACTACGTACCAACCATTTCCATGCAGGGCTCGACTTCCGTACCAAACAAAAAACAGGCTTTCCTGTTTACGCGGTGGCAGACGGCTTTGTATCACGCATACGCGTATCAGCCTATGGTTACGGCACGGCGCTGTATATAGATCACCCTAATGGCTACACCACCCTATACGGACACCTTGAAAGCTACTCAAAGAAAATAGATGACTGGGTTAGGGCAAAGCAATATGAAAAACAATCGTTTGATTTGGAGCTGTTTCCTAAGCCGGGAGAAATAAAGGTTACTAAGGGTGAAATTATCGCACTTTCCGGCAACTCAGGTGGTTCCGGCGGGCCGCACCTGCATTTTGAGTACCGCGACACAAAAAGCGAAATGATCATAAACCCGCTGCATTTTGGGCTTAACAAAAAAATGAAGGATACCAAAGCGCCTGACATCAAAGGGCTGATGGGGTATCCGTTAGGGAATGATGCAGTGTTGAACGAATCTCAGAAACCTTATCTGCTCAACCTGAAGCTACAGAAAGACGGCACTTACCTGGCCGATAAAATATACGCCAAAGGCAACATAGGTTTTGCCATACAGGCTACCGATAAGTCTACAGGCAGCTCCGGCGCTAATGGCATTTACAAAGCAGAGCTTTTCTACAATGGCACTTCAGCGTTCAGCTATAAGTTCGACACCTTTGCGTTTGACGAATCGCGCTATGTAAACAATTTTATAGATTATAAAAACTGGTACATCACCGGGCAGCGTTTCCAGAAACTATTCATAAAAACACCATACCCGCTGTCATTGCTCAAGGTGAACAAAACCAACGGGCAGTTCAGCATCATTCCGGGGGAGGTAAAGAATTTCCGTATTGAGGTAAGCGATTTTCATGGTAATATGAGTATCATCAACGGGAGTATAGAGTATAGCGATAAGCCTGCCAGCGTTCTTGAAAGCAAAACTATTACACCATACTTTGTAAAAGCGGGTAACGACCATATTTTTACGAAAGACAATATCTCGGTATTCGTTCCTGCCAATGCTTTTTATGAAGATTTTTATATGGACTTTAAGGTGAAAGACGGTGAGCTTCACCTGCACAATGCATCAGTCCCGGTACATACTGCTGTAACCGTTTCGTTTGATGTGAAGCACCTCTCACCTGAAGTGCTAAAGAAGACTTTTATAGCAAGTAACACCGGCAAGCGCATATCATATAATAACAGCTATATGGAAGAAGGCAGGCTCACAGCCAAGGTAAAAACGCTGGGTGATTTAACGCTGGCGCAGGACACCATAGCCCCAAAAATTTATGGGCCGGATTTTAATGAAGGAGAGTGGCTCAGTGAAAAGAGCTCGTTCAGTATGAAGATGAGTGACGACCTTTCGGGCATTGCAACCTTTGATGCATGGCTCAACGGGAAATGGGCGCTTATGCACTATGATTATAAAACAAAGACTATACGCCACAGTTTTAGTGACGGCATTGTTGCCGAAGGCAGAAACGATTTGAAAGTGGTTGTTACAGATAATGTTGGAAATTCTGCTACCTTTGAAACACATTTTTTCAGGACTCAAAATACAACCGCTGTTGAAAAAGAAAAATAAGCTCTTTACCCTTTTGTTTGTACTGTTCTCTGCTGTGGCATTTGCCCAGAATAAACCTTTAATAATTGGGGTAATACTCGATGAAAACCGCCAGCCCGTTGATGGTGTAACCATATACTATGCCGATATTGAGGGCACAAAACGTACTGTAAGCGACAAAACCGGATTTTACAAGCTTGAACTTCCTATCGGCAGGCCGGTACACGTGTATTTCAATCACGTAAGTTTTGCAGAGTCATCAATTGAAAATGTGGAGCTGCCTGCAGGAGAAGTGTTCGAGTTTAACATTGTAATGATTCCCGGTACTGTCGAAATGAAAGGTGTAGTAATAACAGGTGATAATGGCCGCCGAAGGGTCGAGGGTATTACAACAATTTCACCTGAAACAATAAAAAATATACCGGGCGCTAATGCCGGTGTGGAGAACATCATCAAACTTCTTGGTGGAAACTCTAATAACGAACTTAGTACACAATATGCAGTACGCGGGGGCAGCTACGATGAAAACCTTGTGTATGTTGAAGATTTTGAGATATACCGCCCGTTCTTAATCCGTTCAGGCCAGCAGGAAGGTTTGAGCTTTACTAACACTGCCATGGTAGAGAATGTCGATTTTTCTGCGGGTGGCTTCCAAAGCAAATATGGTGATAAGATGTCGAGCGTGCTTGATATCACGTATCGCCGTCCGTTACGAAACAGCGCCGCGCTTGAGGCAAGTTTTTTGGGCGCCAGCCTTACGCTTGAAGGTATTAGTAAGAATAAAAAATGGAGCGGGATAATTGGGGGAGATACCGCAATAACAGCCTTCTCGTAAACAGCCAGGATACAGAAACCGAGTTTAAACCGACGTTTACCGATGTACAGGCTATGGTAAACTTCACCCCGACTGACAGATGGGAATTAAGCTTTTTAGGTAACATAGCACAAAATAATTACCATTACAGGCCGCTAACCAGGCAGACAAACTTCGGTACGATTGATGACCCGAGGGCGCTGCTCATATTTTATGAAGGGCAGGAAAAGGACGAGTACGAAACTTATTTCGGCGCGCTAAAATCTACTTACAAAGTTTCAGATAATTTTACGTTTAAAGTCATTGGGTCGCTATACCATACACAGGAGCAGGAGTATTTTGACATCCTTGCGCAGTATGCTATTGGCGAGGTAGATACCAATATTGGCAGTGACAGCTTTGGAAATTGTGTAAACTGCCAGTCACTGGGTTCACAGCTTACACACGCGCGTAATAACCTTGATGCCCTTATTGCCAATGCTGAAGTGAAAGGCTATCATAATATTGGCAAGAACCTTGTGGAGTGGGGGTTTAAATACACCCGCGAAGATATACGTGACCGCCTGGTGGAATGGGAGGTGATAGATAGCGCCGGTTTTTCTATCAATAACCCGATACTTGACCTGCCGCGAAACGAGCAGCCTTATGAGCCATACTATGGCCCGCTTGTGCCGTTTGCCAATGTAAGGGCCACTAATTTTGTAACGATTGACCGCCTGCAGGGTTATGCCCAGTGGAGCCGCCGCGTGAGCCTTGGCAATGCCGAATTGTTTATGAATGGTGGTGTGCGCGCCCACCAATGGGTTGTTGAGACTAAAGCAGGCAGCGGTAACAGTCAGGTAACTGTAAGTCCGCGTTTGCAGCTTGCCCTGAAGCCTGCCTGGGAAAAAGATATGGTTTTCAGGCTTGCCGGGGGTTTGTATCACCAGCCGCCGTTTTACCGCGAGCTGCGTGACAGTATGGGCACCGTTCGCCCGAACGTGAAGGCGCAGCGCTCTATACATGTGATATTCGGCAATGATTTCAGTTTCAGGTTTAAAGACAGGCCTTTCAAGCTGGTAAGTGAGGCATATTACAAGAAAATGGACGATGTGAACACCTATACTCTTGAAAATGTGCGCCTGCGCTACCGAGCCAATAACGATGCTGTGGCTTATGTATATGGGCTTGACCTTCGCCTGAACGGTGAGTTTGTACCGGGAACGGAATCATACCTTACTTTTGGCTACATGAAAACGGAAGAGAACCTGAACGACCGTGGCTACATTGCCCGTCCAACAGACCAAAGGCTAAAATTCGGTGTCCTGTTCCAGGATTATGTGCCAAACATACCTAGCCTTAAAATGTACCTGAACCTTGTGTATAACACCGGCTTGCCGGGTGGCTCGCCATCATATGCCGACCCATACCAATACCAGTCAAGGCTGAATGATTACCGCCGTGCAGATGCCGGTTTTGCCTATGTTTTTGCTGACGATAAGAAACAGCACGAAAAAGGCCATTGGCTGGCAGCATTCAGGGAGCTTTCGCTGGGACTTGAGATATTTAACCTTTTCAATAACCAGAATGCCATAACCAATACATGGGTGCGCGATGTATATACCCAGACACAGTACGGCATACCTAACTATCTTACAAGCCGCGTTTTCAGCCTTAAGCTGAATGTTAGGATATAGTTTGAAAGTTTTTCGCTATTTTTGGTACACTACATCCTGAGAAAACTATGAACAGAGTTATCATTGCCATTGCCGCGCTTGTCAGCGCTATCACTATAAGCTGTGTAAAAGAAAAAGAAAAGCCTAAAGTTATTTATGACGAAAGCAAGGCTGCGGCAGTAAAAAAGCCGGATACAAGCCAGATAAAAGTGGCAGACCTGCCTATACTTATGGAGGGTACAAAATACCTCATTCATCCGGTAGGTGATATAAGGGTGTATGATGACAGTAACCGCAGCTATGGCAGCAGCCGCACCAACAGCTCTGCAAGCTATGCTATATCAAACTACAACAGGTATGAGATTACAGGGTATTTTGAAAACCTGAAGTTTCAGCATCTTGATTCAACCTCGATGGTTTCGCTGACAGATAAAAAGATTCAGATACAAACCGCTACCTGCCTCAATACTATGCTTGCCAAAAGACAGCTCCTTGTTTATACTCTGGTAGATGCTGATACTAATAAAGATGGTAAGTTGGATGCCAACGATATCAAATCGCTATACATAAGCGAGATGGGAGGTAAGGGATTTACGAAGCTTTCAAAAGATATGCAGGAGCTTATAGACTGGAATATAATTGAGGCGCAGAACAGGCTGTATTTCCGGACTATTGAAGACATCAATAAAAACGGAGCATTTGATAAGAACGATATGGTGCATTATCATTATGTAAACCTCATGGCTGAAGAATGGAAAGCGGAAGGGTATGAGCCGGTAAAGTAGTTTTTAGTCACAAGCCAAAGCCAGGTGGGTCAGGAAAAAAGTCTAAAATTGATACTTGAGTGAGCTAAATCTTAATTCTTAATTCGAAAATCTTAAATCAGTATATCACTCTCCAGGTCTGATTTTTCAATAATAAAATCAAACCCAAGTTGCTGCATAAGTTGTATCACGAGGTTTTTGTACCAGTTTTCCGATTTTGGGTGGATATAAATACGCTCAATCAGCGTGTTAATGTCCACATCTATTTTGACACCTTCATTTATGTTGAGGTCGTATTTAGTAAGGTTTGAAATGATGCGTACTTCCCTCTCGTACTGGAAACTTTTCCGTTTGAACAGGAATGGGAAGAAATCATCATCAAAGGGAATATATTCTTTCTTATAATCGATGTATTTTACCGCACCAATGTGCTGCTCATACTTCTGCTCGGGGGCAAGTGCCTGCTGCAGCCTCCCCACAGTTGACTGTATAGCCAGGCCCTCATTGTTCTTTGTAAAAATTTGCCACATAGCATAAGACTCATATGTGTTTATATGCCAACTGCTAACCACCACATTTTTGCGCATATTTTTATATGTGTCGAGGAACTCGGGCTTATCAGCGGCAATGCGCTTCAGTTCTTCAAAAGTAGGCTCGCTGAAGGTGCCTTCATACTGGTCTTCAAACTTATCTGAACGTGCCATAAACATTTTCCTGCACAAAAGCATATCAAGAAATTTGGAGAGGTCAAGGTATTTCCAGACCACTACATCAGCGTCAGGTAGTTGTATGCTTTTTATAGGCTTATACATGCTAAGTGTGATTTTCCACTAAGATAACATGATTTTGTAAAACAAAACGTTAAGCCATTGTGATTGTTTCAAAACCAAACAAAAACCTCCGGCGAAACCGGAGGCTAATTAATTTACGATTCAAACGACTGCATCATCACCAGCTTGCTATAGGTGCCGCCTTTGGCAAGAAGCTCGTCATGGGTTCCTTCCTCAACAATTTCGCCTTTTTGCATCACTACAATCTTGTCGGCTTTTTGTATGGTTGAAAGCCTGTGCGCAATCACAACAGATGTACGGTTCTGCATCATGTTTTCAAGTGCATCCTGTACCAGTCTTTCACTTTCAGTGTCGAGAGCAGAGGTTGCTTCGTCAAGTACCATTATCGGCGGGTTCTTAAGAACCGCGCGGGCAATACTAAGGCGCTGTTTCTGTCCGCCCGAAAGCTTATTGCCACTGTCGCCAATGTTAGTCTCAAGGCCTTTAGGCAGGTTCATCACAAACTCGTAGGCATTGGCAATTTTCAATGCTTCAATAATCTCTTCATGGGTAGCATCAGGCTTGCCAAGAGCGACATTGTTGCGCAGTGTATCATTAAAGAGAATACTGTCCTGCGTTACCAGGCCAATCATGCTGCGGAGTGATTCCAGGGAATAGTCGCGGATATCGGTACCGTCAAATTTGATGCTGCCTTCCTGTACATCATAAAAACGGGTGAGCAGGTTGGCTATGGTACTCTTACCGCTGCCTGACTGGCCTACAAGCGCGACAGTCTGGCCTTTTGGTATGGTAAGCGAAAAGTTCTTTAGCACATTTTCTTCCTCATAGCGGAAGTTTATAGCTTCAACAGTGATATTACTGTCAAAAGTGTTTTTTTCAACCGCACCTTTTTTGCTTACTATGGTATTTGGCGTCTCGAGTATTTCCATAATACGGTCGGCCGCTGCATTACCTTTCTTCAGGTCGTAAGATGCTTTAGATATTGCTTTTGCAGGAGTAAGGATGTTATAGGCTAGGCCCATGTAAATAATAAATGCCGAACCCTGCAGTGAGTTTTCTACCAATACCATGTGGCCACCATACCATAGCAGTATCGCTATTACAGTTATTCCTAAAAATTCGCTCAATGGCGAAGCAAGGTTCTGCCTGTTCATGATGCTGTTTGACAGCGTATTGAAACGCCCTGTACTGTCGGCAAACTTTTTACGGAAGTATTTTTCTGAAGTAAAGCTTTTAATCACTTTAAGGCCGCCAAGGGTTTCTTCGATTACCGAAAGGAATATGCCCTGCTCATTCTGGGCCCTAAGCGATTGCTTTTTAAGCCTTTTACCCACTACAGAGATGATCATACCCGAAACCGGCAGGAATACGAAAACAAACAGCGTAAGCTTTACACTTATTGTAAACATGGTAACCACTGTAAATATCATGGTTAGCGGCTCTTTGATTATCATTTCCAGTACCGAAAGGTAGGTATGCTGTACCTCGGCAACATCATTGGCAATACGGGCCATAGTATCGCCTTTACGTTTCTCTGAAAAGAAAGACACAGGCAGCTCTACAATCTTTTTATACATGGCATTTCTAAGGCTGAAGAGTACACCGTTGCGCAGGAACGTGGCAAAGAACAGTGCGAAGTAATTGCTCAAGTTCTTTAGTAAAAATGCAGAGATAATAAGCGCAACCATAACGCCCAGCGTAAACTCGATGCCTTTTTCGGCATTTGTGGTGGTAACGTAGTAGTTTAGGTAATCGCCCAGATATGATTTTATGTTGTTGAAGCCTGTATATACCGGCTCTATAGTAACTTTTTCAGTTTCACCGAAAAGTACCGAAATCATCGGCATAAGGGCTATGAAAGACAGCGTGCTGAATAAAGCGTACAGCACATTGAAAAAAATATTGAGCGCCGCATATTGTTTATACGGCGCCGCATAAGGCAGTAATTTTTTGAAGTTACTCATTTATATAAGATTCATCTCTGTGATGATGTTTTTTATTTTGGCATCAAGCTGTTCTTCCACGCGCTTGAAGTTGTTCACATCGTCAAGCGGTTCGTTAACGCTGAAGTAAAACTTGATCTTTGGCTCGGTACCGCTTGGGCGTGCACAGATTTTTGTACCGTCTTCAAGGTAGTATATCAATACGTCGCTCTTTGGTATCTTCAGTTCTTCCACTTCTCCGCTGAAAAGGTTTTTGGCTGATGATGCCTTGTAGTCTTCCACCATTACCACACGCTGGCCGTTTATCTCTTTTAGCGGGTTTTCGCGCATCTGGGTCATCATTTCCTTTATCTCGGCAGCGCCGTCTTTACCTTTTTTGGTAAGTGAAATAAGGTATTCTTTATAGAAGCCAAACTGCTCATACAATTTAATAAGCTCCTGGTAAAGTGAGCTTGCATTAGCCTTGGCCTGTGCTGCAATTTCACACAGCAGCAGGGTAGAGGTCACTGCATCTTTATCGCGCACGGCATCGCCCACCATAAAGCCGAAGCTCTCTTCGCCACCGCCTATAAATTCCTGCTCAGGGAAATCTTTTATAAACTTGGCTATCCATTTAAAGCCAGTAAGGCCTACTTTACATTCAACATCATAGGCTGTGGCAAGTTCCATCATCATCGGGGTTGATACGATAGTTGACCCAATGAATTGCCTGCCGTCCAATTTGCTTTGCTTTTTCCATTGTTCCAGCAAAAAGTGCGTCATGATTACCATCGTCTGGTTGCCGTTCAGCAGCGTCATGATGCCGTTGCCATTGCGTACTGCCACGCCGAGGCGGTCACTGTCAGGGTCAGTGCCAATTACAATATCAGCATCTACATGGTCTGCCAGCTCAATAGCCATTGCCAGTGCTTCAGGCTCTTCGGGGTTTGGTGATTTCACGGTTGGGAAGTCGCCGTTTGGTACAGCCTGTTCCGCCACGATTTCCATGTTGGTATAGCCTGCCTTTTCAAGCAGTTCCGGTATCAGTTTTACCGATGTACCATGAAGCGGTGTATAAACAATTTTCAGGTTTTGCCTTGCTTCAGCATCGATATTAAAACTGGCTGTAGTTAATGATGATTTCAGGAAAGCATCATCAATCTCCTCACCAATATATTCAATCAGGCTTTCATCAGCTTTAAAGTTTATGGCCTCATATTCAAGGGCCTCAATAACCTGAATCAGCTCGCCATCCTGTGGTGGCACAAGCTGTCCGCCATCCTGCCAGTATACCTTGTAGCCATTATATTCAGGCGGATTGTGTGATGCAGTGAGTACAATACCGGCATGGCAGTTAAGGTATTTCACTGCAAAAGATAGTTCCGGCGTAGGGCGCAGTTCTTCAAACAGGAAAACCTTAATACCGTTTGCCGAGAAAACATCAGCCACTACTTTTGCAAGCGTATCGCTGTTGTGGCGGCAGTCATATGCTATGGCAACTTTCAGTTCCTCACCCGGAAAAGACGTCTTTAGATAATCACTAAGGCCCTGCGTTGCTTTTCCCAGCGTATATTTATTGATGCGGTTGGTGCCCGGGCCCATAACGCCGCGCATACCGCCTGTACCGAACTCAAGGTTTTTATAAAAACTATCCTCCAGCTCTTTGGGAGACGATGTCATCATCGCTTCAATAGCCTTGTGGGTGTCTGCATCAAAAGTATCTGTAAGCCAGATATTGGCTTTGTCTAAAATAGATTTTTCAATTTCCATAATTCGGATTATAGCAATTTATATCGTTTCACTAATCTTGTACCGCCCTTCGTTGCTTTTGGTGCGCAGGATGATTTCCCCAAGGAAACCTGCCAGAAAAAGCTGTGTGCCCAGCACCATGGTGGTGAGGGCTATGTAAAACCATGGGTTATCTGTTACCAGTATGGCAGGCTCATGGCTATATAACTTCACAAGCTTCATAACCCCGATATACACGGCAGAAAGCATCCCTATCATAAACATGATTGCACCCAGCGCCCCGAAAAGGTGCATGGGCCGCTTGCCGAAACGCGACAGGAACCATATGGTTATCAGGTCGAGAAAGCCGTTGATGAAGCGCTCCATGCCAAACTTGGTGCTGCCGTATTTGCGTGCCTGGTGCAGTACCACTTTTTCACCTATGTTGCCAAAGCCGGCATTCTTAGCGAGTACCGGTATGTAGCGGTGCATCTCGCCCGATACTTCTATATTTTTTACCACAACATTTTTGTAGGCCTTAAGGCCGCAGTTGAAGTCGTTAAGCTTTACGCCTGATGTTTTGCGAGCTGCCCAGTTAAAAAGTTTTGAAGGCAGGTTTTTAGATACAACCGAATCATACCGCTTTTTCTTCCAGCCAGAAACCAGGTCATACCCCTGCGCCGTCACCATGTTATACAGCTCCGGTATCTCGCCGGGGTTATCCTGCAGGTCGGCATCCATGGTAATCACCACATCGCCTTCGGCCTTTGCAAAACCGGCATGAAGCGCCTGGCTCTTGCCATAATTGCGAAGGAAACGTATGGCCTTTATGTTTTGGCCCGTTTCAGCAAGCTCATTTATGACCTTCCACGAACCGTCGGTACTGCCGTCATCAATAAAAATCACTTCATAGCTGAAGTTGTTTTCAGCCATTACTTTGGCAATCCACTGGCTTAGTTCGCGTAAAGATTCCTCTTCGTTAAGAAGCGGTATAACAACAGATATATCCATTAATTGGCGGCAGCAGGATTATCGCGTTTTACAATCGCGCCAACTATAAGTGATATGATAAGGCCTATAAAGGCATTCATTACTATTGAAATAGGGATTGCAAGTGCAGGCTGCATGAATTTACTTACCATAGATACCGACATTTCAAGCTGGTCTTCAGGCATGTCAGGGTTTTGGGCCCTTGTTACACGTTCTACCTGCGCCACAGCATCAGGAATAAATTCAGGGAATATCATCGTGAAAACAAGGTAAAATATTGAATAAAGTACAGCAGCTACCACTGCAACAGAAACTCCTATTTTAAGGCACTGGCCGAAAGATATGAACCCGCCGTTGTGGTTCTTCTTGAAGTTATTGCATGCCAATGAAATGAAGAGCACAGGAAGGATAAGCCAGTTGAACAGGTTTACAACCATGCTTACCCAAGACATTTCAAGCGGGTCGGGCTTGGTTATGTGCATTATAACTAATTCAAGAATCATTATCGCGCCAAACATTATACCATAGGTTATGGCCGATTTTGCAGGAGATACAGTTTTTTCCATTGTTTTGATTGGTTATTTAATGTACAAATATACTAAATACTCTTTTATACTTATTGCAAATTTGCACCGCCTTATTGCGAAAAAAAGCTGTTCAAAAATTTGATTTTTAAAAAATAGTTGTACTTTTGCACACTCGAATAAAAATCGTTAAACAAAAAGCTGTGTGGCGTTTATACCTCCGGAAAGAGCGGAGCCGCAAAACAAAGTGCAGCCAAAACAATAAAAATTTACAAAGATGAAAAAAGGTGTTCACCCTGAAAATTACAGGCTGGTAGCGTTTAAAGACATGAGTAATGATGAAGTTTTCATCACTAAATCAACAGCTGATACAAAAGAAACAATAATGCACGAAGGCGTTGAATACCCGGTAGTGAAAATGGAGATCTCTAGGACTTCACACCCTTTCTACACTGGTAAATCTAAACTTATCGACACAGCAGGACGTATCGACAAGTTCAAAAACAAATACGCGAAATTCCAGAAGTAATCTCCAGGATTTCAAGATATACAGAAGCCTTTCCGGAAACGGAGGGGCTTTTTTTTTAAAAGCTGCTGAGGTTATAAGCTTCTGAGCTCCTTAGCTTTTTACTCTTGAGCGATAGCTTAACGGCTTAGAAGCTCAGAAGCTAAGTAGCTTCTTCCAAAAACTTTCCTAACTTTACAACTTTCAACATTCAAACTTTCAACTAACCATGAACTACATACTTTTTGACGGTACGGTGCGCAATGCGCTGCTTCCTTTCACTTTTACGCGCCCGGTGGCAGACATTCGTGTAGGGATCCTTACCATTCGTGAAAAATGGGAGAAATACCTGGGCTACACCACCACAACCCTTACCGAAGAATACCTGATGGAAAAATACCCGATGGTAGAGATGGAGGAAAATGTGATGATTAATGCGTCATTCCTGCCGAATGAGGTTTTGGTTGAGATGGTACAGGGGCTTGAGGCTAACCAGGCCATTGTTTGCGGTGATGAGGTGATTGCGTTTTACACCAAAGACACACAGGAAGAAGTTGACTTTGAAACCTATGATGTAATTGACTATACCGAAGATTGCCTGCGCATTGAGCATCCGTGGGATATTTTCCAAAAGAACGATGCGGCGATACGCGAAGATTTTGAACTGCTTACCGAAGGCCGGGTATCGCAGCCCATACCTGCAAGCGTTAATACTATTTCCCCGGAAAACATATTTATTGAAGAAGGCGCAAAACTGGAATTTGTTACGCTGAATGCCTCAACCGGCCCAATTTACATTGGTAAGAACGCCGAAATCATGGAAGGCTCTGTTATACGTGGGCCTTTTGCACTTTGCGAGGAAGGCCAGGTAAAACTTGCTACAAAAGTGTATGGCGCCACTACCGTTGGCCCTCACAGCCGTATAGGCGGGGAGGTGAGCAATTCAGTACTTTTCGGGTATAGCAATAAAGGGCATGACGGTTTCCTGGGTAATTCAGTTTTAGGCGAGTGGTGTAACCTTGGCGCCGACACCAACAACTCTAATCTCAAAAATAATTACGAAGAGGTAAAACTGTGGAGCTATGAAAAAGAAAGCTTTGTAAAAACAGGCCTGCAGTTTTGCGGATTGATGATGGGCGACCATAGCAAATGCGGCATCAACACCATGTTTAACACCGGTACGGTTGTGGGTGTGAGCGCAAATATTTTCGGCAGCGGGTTCCCACGCAATTTCGTACCAAGCTTTTCATGGGGTGGCGCATCGGGCATGACTACGTACATCACCAAAAAAGCATTTGAAACAGCAAAAATTGTAATGTCGCGTCGCAAAGTGGAATTTACCGAGCAGGATGCGCGGATTTTAGAACACGTTTTTGAGGAAAGTGCGAAGTGGAGAAAAGACCAATAACCTGTTTCTTAAAGAAGTGTTAAACCCTGCACATGGCTAGACGGAAGCGTACAGCAAAATATTCGATTGGAGGCCTGCTCATTTTGCTGGCCTTCTTTTTGTATTATTCCTGCAACCCTGAACGCAGCGAACCTGAACCGGAAACCTTTGATAATGAGGGTTATGTGCCAAAGCCTAAAAAGGTCCGAAAGAAAAAGGATAGGCAAGTTAATCGCTATCTTACTGTCTTTCAGGGTAAAGTGGTGGGAATTAAGGACGGCGATACTTTTGAAGTTTTATATGAAGGCCAGCCGGAGCGTGTCCGCCTTGCCGGGATTGACTGCCCCGAGAAATCTCAGCCCTTCGGAAATAACGCAAAACATTATGCATCAGTACTTTGCTTCGGTAAAATGGTTACTGTAACTTCTGACGGCAAACGCGACAGGTACGGCAGGATTGTTGGCGAAATCGTCACTGAAGATGGTGCTAATATCAACCAAATGCTTGTAAAAGAAGGGCTTGCATGGCATTACAAACAATACTCTGCTGATGAGAAGCTTGCAGACTTTGAGCGTACGGCACGTTTGCAAAGAAAAGGCTTGTGGTCTGATAATGAGCCCATTGCTCCCTGGGACTGGCGCCGCCACAAGCGTGAGATGAACCGTAAAAAAGCTATATAAGAAAAGGCATACATCACCGTATGCCTTTTGAATTTTACTTTTCTAAATAAGTTAGTCATCTATCCTTATGAAGTTGCGCTGATTGTCAAACTCTAGCTCGGTGCCGTTTGCGAGTGTTACTTCATACCCGTCATGGTTTTTATTTATCTGTGTAACCTTCTGAAAATTAAAGTGTTTTTTTATATGATTTGCAATTTGTTGCGGTACAACTTCACCGGGCAAAGCATTTCTCTTATTTTGGATTTCTTCCCAAAACCCGTCAGCATCAAAATCTATTTCTGTGCCGTTAGCCAATATCACTTTATAATCAGTTTCAAATAGCTCTTTGTCTTCTGTAGCCCGTACTATGGCAACCCCTTTATAATGTTGATTGATAAACGTTTGGGCGCGTGCAGGTAATTCTTTAACTGTAATAGTTCGGTCTTGTGCATTTGTTGTAAATCCTGCCATCATTAGTAAAAATATGGCTGCTGTCCTGAATGTTGCTGTCAATGTTTTCATATCATTATTTATTTAAATATGATACAAGTTTATAACCTGATTCTGGAAAGAATTTGGAAGAATAAAAATTTCAGGGAAATTTTATTATAAAAGTATGTTGTTCATTTTCATGTGAATAGAAGATAGATAGCCTATATAAGTCACAAATGGATTTTACGATGGCAAGGCCTAATCCTGTAGATTCTTCAATCTCCAGAGATCGGTTAAATCTTCCAAAAATGTGTTGTTCATCAAGTGCTTCACCTATTGCCGAATTTCTGACCATTATCCTTTTATAATCAATATCTACATTTACAAATCCTCCCGAAATATTGTGTATTATCGCGTTTTTAATAAGATTTGACAGCAGGGCCGATGCAAGGCCGGGGTTCATAAAAGCTTTCAGGGTATCTTTACTTGAAATGCTTAAAGTAATATTCTTAAAGTCAGCAAAATCGCGAAAATCTTCCTATCAGCTGTTTTGTCAGTTGATTTATGTCAATTTCTTCAGTATCGGCAAATTGCCTGTTCTCAATTTTTGACAGCATCAAAAGCGATTTATTGAGGCGTACAAGCCTTGACAGTGAATCACTTATTTTGGAAATTTCCTGCATTTGCTGCTCATCAAGATTATGGTTTGATGCAAACAGCTCCAGCCTGTTGAGGCTTATGGCAAGCGGGGTTTGCAGTTCGTGTGAGGCGTTTTCTATAAACTGCTTCTGGCTTATATATACTTGTTCATTCCGATACAGCAGGTCATTTATTTCCTGTGCTAAATGGTTAAACTCAGTAATATTTGTGTGAGCAGTTTCAGGTAAATTTCCTTTGCCGGGTTTATAGTACTGAAGATTTTGAAGGATATTGTAAAAGGTTTCCACGCCCGTTTCATGATAACGCGGTTTATCAGGGCAATGCTGATAACCAGCATTACATACAGCACAGCAAGGGCGGTAGCAAGATCCTCAATAAGCTCATCTTCTTCAACCATTGAGGCTCTTACTGTGAGTTGATAAGGGCGGCCATCATGCAGAAAAACTGTTTTCAGCAGGCGTACGGGCTCATTGTCCTCATCATACTCCATGTATTCAAATGTATTGATGAAATGCTCTTTTACATCGTAATCAGAGTCTTCCGGCAAAGGTTTGATAATGAACTGGTGGATGCCATATTCCGGTGTATTGAGTAAGGAGGGGTCATTTTTTATTTCCCTTAAAATAAGTAGTTTTGAATTTTTAAGCCCGTCATCTATATTATCATAGACCTCCTCTGTGATTACATAATAAAACAGCGCAGCCCACACGGCGATTATTGCAAGCAGCGCCGTTACAATATATCTGAACGTATAATTTTGCAGCGATATTTTTTTTATCGGCATCAAGATAATACCAGTTTATATCCCATTCCGTATATTGCCTGAATGTCGGCCTCAGCGCCAGCATCTCTAAGCTTTTTCCTAAGATTTTTTATCTGCGAGTAAACAAAATCAAGATTGTCAGCCTGATCGATGTTGTCACCCCAGACATATTCAGCCAGTGCTGTTTTATTTATCAGCCTTTCCGGATTAATTACAAAATAATACAGAAGGTCATATTCTTTCCTGTTTAGTGCAAGGTTGCTGTTATTTATTGTTACCGACCTGTCATCAGGGTATAATACTATATTATTCACAGCAATATTATTGCTTCCGTTATAGCTTTTACGCCTTATCGCTGCTTTTATCCGGGCATGCAGCTCAGCAAGGTGGAAAGGCTTTGTAAGATAATCATCGGCACCAAGGTCAAGCCCTGCCACTTTATCATCAATGGCATCTTTTGCTGAAATTATTATCAGGGCTTCTGTCTTGCCCATTGCTTTAATTTCGCGAACCAAATCAAGGCCATTGCCGCCGGGAAGCATTATATCTACCAAAATGCAGTCATAGTCGTAAGAGCCTATCTTATAGAGCCCTGAGCGAAAATCTGAGGCAGTTTCAACTATATATTTTTCAGATTCAAGTGTTTGCTGAATTACTTCGCGCAAGCCTTTTTCATCTTCAATTAAAAGGATTTTCATGTCAGGCAATTATGTATCAAATATATTTAATAGCCGGCAAGCTAAATTTAAATACTGGAAAGATTTGGGAATACGCTATTGTTTCTTAACCCTTTTTAAAATTAAAAGATTGAGCGGATTAATTCCTAATCCCGTTACATTACTCCTTGTAAAACGTGATGCTTTGTCGTAAAACAGCGGTATTACCGGGGCTTCTTCCATCACTAACTCATCCATTTTTTTATATAGCTCCTGACGCTTTTTATCATCCGTTTCATTAAAGGCAGATTCATAAAGTTTGTCAAATGCTGTATTTTTAAAGTGAGTGTAATTTGGGCCATTTGGCGCGAAATTACCACTGTAAAACAGCGAGAGGTAGTTTTCTGCATCAGGATAGTCGGCAATCCAGCTGGCTTTAAAAAATGAAACCTTTCCTGTTGAAATTGACTGCGTGAGTGTAGATGGCGGGTTCACATCTACCTGTACATTCAGACCGATTTTCTGCCATTCGCGCTGAAGGTATTCTGCAATATCGAGGTATGATGCGCTGGTGCTCATCTGTATTTTTGGGTTGTTGTCGCCTGTTGCTTTTTTGTAGTCAGCTACCAGCTTTTTTGCCAGCTCCGGATTAAAGTTATAACCCTCTGCGCCCGTGCCTGCAAGCCCCGCGGGAATCATTCCGTTCACTGCCGCTGTGCCCATCCCGTTGCGGAGAAAGGCAATCATTTTGGCACGGTCAAAGCCATAGTTCATAGCCTGGCGAATGCGCTTATCTTTTACAGGTTGATCAGCGCCATCAAGGCGGAAACCCATATACTCCGTATTCAGGTAGGGGCCTGTAATCATCTTTACATCTTTCTGATATTTCGGTTGTAACTGGCCTTTAGGTGTCAGGATTTCATCTTTGTATGATGGGTCTAACCCTGAGACGAAATCAAGTTTGCCCTGTACAAACTGCAGGAAACCGCTTTGCTTATCGGGTAAAAAGGTAATTGCTACAGCTTCAAGGTACGGTAGTTGTACGCCTTTTTCATCTTTCTCAAAATATAGCGGATTTTTACGCAATACAAGTTTTACGTTTTCTTCCCATATTTTAAATTGGAAGGGCCCTGTGCCAATTGGGTTTGCACGAAAATCGTAACCGGCTTTATCAAACGCTTCCTTTGGAACAACAGAAGCGTATTTCATGGTAAGCAGGCCAAGAAATGCAGGGAAATTTTTGGAAAGTTTTATTTCGAAAGTGCTGTCATTTTGTGCTTTAAAGCTTTCAACATTCTGTAATATCCATCGTCCGGGTGAAGCCACTTTTTCATCAAGAAGCCGGTTCAGGCTAAACTCAAAATCGGCCGCAGTTACCCCACGTGTGCTATCTTTACCAAACAATGCACTCTTGTGGAAATACACATCTTTCCGCAGGTTGAACGTGTAGGTTTTCCCATCTTCAGACATGGTCCATGACTTCGCAATGTCGGGTTTAATAGCCAGGCTATCATCAAGCTGAACCAACCCGTTAAACAACTGGTTACAAACCCATATTGACGGACGTATTTTAGCAAATGCCGGGTCAAGTGAGTTTACTGCGGCATTTTCATTATACCTGAAAACCAGATTGTCACGTGTTGAGTCCTGCTTTTTTGAACAGGAAGTGAGAGATATTAGCAGCACTGTTGTGCAAAGTAAGATTATACGAGACAAATTATAATTTCTTTTTCGGGTTCTGGTAGGTATTAAAAACTGATTGTACAACAATGGCATTTCCTTCGATTTTGTAAATTACCACGTATGGAAACTTCTCGATTTTAGCCTGCCTGAAATCGTCAAATTCTACACGGTAAGAAAGTGGATTGCTGTCAATTGAGGTGAAGCACTTATCTAAGTGTTTTAGAAATCGCTCTCCTAATTTAAGTTTTTTAGATTCGTAATAAATGTATGCATCAGATATTTCAACATCTGCTTTTGATGTAAGGACAATGTTATGGTTTCTGCTCATCAAATCTCTTTCTTGCACGTTCCTTAACTTCTTCCCATGTAAAGCCTTTATCTTCTCCCGATAAATATTTTTCATGACTCTCTCTTACTTCAGCTTTTTGCTCTTCAGTCAAGACATAGCTATCACTGTCATTCGATGACATAAGTTGCTTTAAATACTCAACGATATGTGAATCTTCTAAATGTTTTATCCACTCGATTATATCTAGCTTATCTTTTTGCATTTGAAGCTGTTGCATAACATATAAGTTTTCTGTGTTTTACAAAGATAATGAATTGCGCATTTTATTTACTGCCGGATTGTATGTAAATTTGCAGGCTAATTTCGGCTTTACAGCCAGATGATTCATGGAAAACAGGAAAAAAGTCGCGTTTTATACATTGGGTTGCAAACTCAACTTCTCTGAAACTTCTACAATTGCAAGGAGCTTTCAGGATGAGGGGTTTGACCGTGTGGAGTTTGAAGAGGTTGCGGATATTTATGTTATAAACACCTGCTCGGTTACCGAAAATGCCGACAAGCAGTTTAAGCAGGTGGTGAAGAAAGCGCTGAAGAACAACGATAAAGCATTTGTTGCAGCTGTTGGCTGCTACGCCCAGCTGAAGCCGGAAGAGCTTGCAGCTGTTGACGGCGTTGACCTTGTATTGGGCGCTACTGAGAAATTCAAAATTACAGACTACATCAACGACCTGAGCAAGAACGACATGGGCGAGGTGCACTCTTGCGAAATTGCTGAAGCGGATTTTTATGTTGGTAGTTATTCCATTGGCGACCGTACCCGCGCTTTTTTAAAGGTGCAGGATGGTTGCGATTATAAATGTACCTACTGCACGATCCCATTAGCACGAGGTATTTCCCGTAGCGATACGCTGGAGAATGTTCTAAGGAACGCCAAAGAAATTTCAGCACAAAACATTAAGGAGATAGTACTTACCGGAGTTAATATCGGTGATTATGGCAAGGGTGAGTTCGGCAATAAGAAACATGAACATACCTTTTATGAACTTGTTCAGGAGCTGGATAAAGTTGAAGGGATTGAGCGTCTGCGCATCTCATCCATAGAACCGAATTTGTTGAAAAACGAGACAATCGAATTCGTATCGCAGAGCCGTACTTTCGTTCCTCATTTTCATATCCCTCTGCAATCGGGCAGCAATGATATCCTGAAACTGATGCGGCGCCGGTACCTGCGTGAAGTTTATACCGAGCGTGTATCTAAAATACGCGAAGTAATGCCGCATGCCTGCATTGGTGTTGACGTGATTGTGGGCTTCCCGGGTGAGACTGATGAGCATTTCCTTGAAACCTATAACTACCTCAACAGCCTTGATATATCCTACCTTCACGTGTTTACCTACAGCGAGCGCGACAATACACCTGCTGCCGAAATGCCGGGCGAAGTACCTGCCAACGTTCGTGCAAAACGCAGCAAAATGCTTCGTGGGCTATCAGTAAAAAAGCGCCGTGCTTTTTACGAAAGCCAGATAGGTAATACCCGTACTGTACTTTTTGAAGGTGAAAATAAGGAAGGCTATATCTACGGGTTTACAGAGAATTATGTAAAAGTAAAAGCGCCATGGAATCCTGAACTGGTAAATACACTACATGAAGTAAAGCTTACATCAATTGACGATGATGGTGCTGTGCGTATTGAATTTGTGAGAGAGGCAGCTACAGAGCCATCTATAGCAGATATGCTGAACTACGCGTAACTATAGCGATAGTACAGCGAGCCGCTTGTCGATTTTCAAATCTCTAAAACCGAATTCCTCTTTTATCCATTCAAAAGTTTCAGGGTGGAAAAGAAACACATGCGTCGGGTCTTTTTTATAATACCAGACGGCAAAATCTTTGCTGTCGTCAATCATCTCTGTCATCAGGTATAATTTGCCATTGGGCTTTAAAAGGTTCCGCAGAAGGGCAAATTCTTTGTGAGGCTCTTTAAAATGCTCGGCCACTTCACAACAGGCTATGTAGTCATATTGCTGTCGCAGTAATTCAGGATAGTTGTGAAAGAAAAGGTCATATTCCACAATATCATAATCATTGTCTTTCAGTACTTTCATGATAGGCGAACCCGTGCCTGAACCGAAATCCAAGCCTTTTTGGTCATGACTAAAATCATTGAGTATTCCTGAAGTTATCGGACTTACAAACTTTTGATAGCCTACATTCTCAGGGTCATTCTCATGCAATTCGTAGCGTGCTTTTTCAGCTTCAGCCGTAAGAAAGTTGTCAGGATGCGTAATAACTGCTTTGCAAACCGGACATTTCAGGAAAAGGCGTTCCTTTTCAGTGAAATAAGGTTGTGACTCAGCACTGCATAATGGGCAGGGGAATGAACTCATAAGCGTATCCCCGGCGGCAGCATCTCTTTAAATGACGGATTTTTCCTGAAAAAGGCCGCGGCTTTTGGGTGTACCGGCACAACTTTCAGGCGTTTTTCTGTGGCAATCTTCAGTACTTCACGAATAAAGTCTGATACCTCATTGTCAAGTGTTTCTCCTTCCGGTACAATAATCTTTGTAAGGAATAGTTTCCGTTCCTGTATGGCATATTCTATTGAAAGCGGCTTGCCATCAACAGACGTTTCAAATTTCCGTGAAAACTCATTATCTTTAATTTCCATAGCTATTTGTATTGCATTGGTACTTCTATAATCAAAACTTTTGAAGGCGCTTTTGTAGTAAAGGTGAGGGTGTCAAACTCAACAATTCCGAAGGCATCGCGTTCATTTACCGTTTCGCCATTAATTTCAATCTGGCCTTCAATTAAAAACAAATAAACGCCATTACCTTCACTTTTAAGCTGATAATCCACAGCCCGGCTTTCATCAAAAACGCCAAGGTGCAGGTAAGCATCCTGGTGAATCCACAGTGCGCCGTTTTCAGCTTTCCCTTCAGGCGCTACAATATTTACAAGGGTATTTTTATGGCTTTCCAGGTCAAAACCTTTTTGGTCGTATCGTGGAATAACATCCTGCTTATCGGGAAAAATCCATAGCTGTAATGTTTTGGCTCTCTCCGTCTGGCTGGCGTTCATCTCGCTGTGCGTGATTCCGGTGCCCGCACTCATAACCTGTACTTCACCAAAGCGCACTGTGGCATGGCTCCCCATGCTGTCGCGATGGGTAAGGCCGCCCTCAAGCGGTATGGTAATGATTTCCATATTATCGTGCGGGTGTGTGCCGAAGCCCATGCCTGCTGCAATAGTATCATCGTTCAGTACGCGCAGCATACCAAACTGCACCATATCAGGATTATAGTACTGCCCGAATGAAAAAGAGAAATTAGCCTGCAGCCAGCCATGGTCGGCTGTGCCGCGCCCGCTTTTTGGGAATAGTCTTGAACGCATTTTATCTTTTAGTGGTAAAGAACGGTTTCCGGTAAAAAATTCTAACTTTATACAAATTTCGGAATAAAAATTGACATCGCTTACATCATAGCGTTAAAACACCTGTAATGCAGAAGATACCTGTATATTTTGTACCCGGCCTGGCTTCAAGCAAACTTATATTTGAATACATAAAGCTTCCCGAAGATAGATTTGAAGTGGTGATAATGGATTGGATACTTCCTGAAAAGGGGGAATCCTTGCGCGACTATAGCCTGCGCCTTGCCGAGAAGTATATTGTGCACGAAAATCCCGTTTTGATAGGGGTTTCCATGGGAGGATTAGTAGTGCAGGAAATGTGTAAAGTGATAAAGGTACAAAAGGTGATAATCATCTCAAGCGTAAAGTCAAACAGGGAGTTCCCCAGACGGATGCGGTTTGCGAAGAAAACAAGGCTGTACAGGTTTTTCCCCACGCGAATAATGCAGAATGTTGAGAAGGTAAATAAACTTTTTCCGGGCAATAACGTGGTGAAACGAAGGCTGCAGCTTTATGAAAAATTTTTAGGATTCAGGGATAAGAAATACCTTGACTGGTCGTTTGAAAAGATTATAGAGTGGGACAGGGCCGAGCCTGACCCGGATGTAATACATATACACGGAACGGATGATGGTGTTTTCCCTGCTAAGTATATAGAAAATTATATACCTGTGAAAAAGGGTACGCATATAATGATCATCAACCGTTTTAGCTGGCTTAATGAGCATTTACCGGGAATCATTACAGGAGAAACAGATATTGAAAAACTTAAAATAAAGAAATTATGACACTTAACACTATCAAAAGGGTAGGAGTGATAGCCTCAATAGTTCTCGCAAGCGGGATATTGATACATGCTGTAAAAACAGACCCGACCACGCCCGGCATTGAATATAAATACCCGATAGAAATTGATTTTGCAGGTGAAAAAGCGCCATTGCATATTGCAGATGTACAGGAGCGTTTTGACCGTGAACTGCTGGTAAATGCCAACCTTCATGCTACAACATTACTTATCCTGAAGCGGGCTAACCGCGCTTTCCCAATCATCGAACCGATACTGAAAAAGAACGGTGTGCCTGACGACTTTAAATACCTGGCCGTTATTGAAAGCGGACTTGTAAATGTAGTATCACCTGCCGGGGCACGCGGCGTATGGCAGTTTATGCCCGAAACCGGTAAGCAGATGGGCCTCGAGGTTAATGATATTGTTGATGAACGCTACCACCTTGAGAAATCAACAGAGGCCGCGTGTAAGTACCTCATAGAAGCTAAAAATAAATTCGGGTCGTGGACACTGGCAGCGGCGGCTTATAATGGCGGTTCAGGCGGAGTAAACAAGCAGATTACATTTCAGGGAGTAACGAACTATTATGACCTGCTGCTTACAGAAGAGACATCACGTTATGTTTTCCGTATTCTGGCATTGAAAGAAATCATGCAAAATCCTGCCAAATACAATTTTACAGTACAGCCTAATGAAATGTACCCGCTTATCCCTACAAAAAAAGTTGATGTAGATACAACAGTAGAAGACCTTGCTGTTTTTGCGAAAGACCAGGGTATCAACTACAAAATCCTGAAAATACACAACCCCTGGATGCGAGACCGTAAACTTAATGTAGCACCCGGAAAAAAATATACCGTTGAAATTCCGCTGCAGGGCTATTAATTTGAAGCAACAGCCGCTTTTTCAAGCTTCCTGTCAATTAAAATAGTAGAGAGCCCGTCAATATAGCTGTTGTAATTCATGGCAACATCATTATTGGTGGGCACTTTTTTTGCGTATTGCTGCAATCCGCACCGCCTGACTGTAACAAGCCGCATCTGGTCGTCAATATAATAAGAGGTTGGCAGGCCCAGCGTATGTTTTAAGGCAGCAACAACAGGAGCATCATTTTTATAGCTCTCATGAGCATAGCATACCGTAACATGGCGGTTAAACTTGCGGGAGTTCTTTTTCATATTGTGCTTTTTGTCCCAGTACAGCACTACAAACTTTACATTTTTGCCGTATTCCCTTGCGAGACGGTTTATAGCCTGGATTTCACATTTTGAAGTCACGCACCATGAAGCGTATGTAATCAATACAATTGGCTTTTGCACTTTACTGAGCTTAAGCGTGCCCCCGCCTGATTTTTTTAACTGGAAATCATCAAACCTGGTGCCTGCCAGCCTGTGCTGTACTAATGAGTCAAAGAGGAATTTACCTCTTTCAATATCACCTTTACGGTAGGCGAGGGCAGTGTCTTTTTTGTATTTCTTGAATTTAATCTTGATGGCTTCAGAAAACAAAATTGTGTCACCCTGACTGTAAGATGATAGAGGTAATGTAAAGAAAAACAGAATTAGTAATAAATGTTTCATGTTATTAACTAATTTACAAAGTAAAAGTACAATGTTTTTTGTTAATAACTAATGAATAATGCGCTAATTTTCAAATATGAAAATTAGTATGTAATGCACTCCATTTTAAATGTTAATTGTACGGAAGGTAAGATTAACCCGCGGCAATTTTACTTTAGTACTTTTTGCGATGCTGTGCAGCCAGTGAGTCTGCGTAGTACCTTTCATTACAAGTGCGCTTCCATGCTCAAGTATTACCGAAACAGTTTCTTTAGTTTGCTTATGTTTAAAAGAAAATTTCCGTGCAGCACCAAAGCTAAGTGAGGCTATAGCCCCGTCTTTAATAAGGTCTTTTTCGGCATCACTGTGCCACGCCATGCCTTCGCTGCCATCATGATATAAATTCAGCAGGCAGGAGTTATAGGTTTCGCCAGTGGTTTTCTCGGCAATATCTTTTAATTCCAGTAGTTCAGGTGTCCAGGGTAAAGCAGTTTTTGTAGTTTTAGAATAGGTATATTCAAACGGCCTGTCGCCATACCAGGCAGCTTTACGTTTCGTGATTATCAGTTTTCCGTAAATAATGGCTTTGTCATTTTCCCACGCAATGTCGTTCAGAAGATACTCGAGATAACGGTTAGCTTCAGCGTTCGGGATAACTGGCCCATAATATATTACAGTACCGTCATAGGGAAGTAGGTTTGGGTTTGTATCAGAATAAAAGAGATTCATCGTTAATCTAAAATCCTTTCAAGACTTTTATATACCAGCCTGCCATCTTTTGTAATTGAATAATCAAGACCGCTAAATTCCGCACCTATGTAACCTATTCCTTTTGTGCGGTGTATATCGCTAATGCTGTTATCCCAATTTGTTACCAGCATATGTCCTTGCGCACAAATATCATCACCAACAATTCCTATCACTAAATAGGTTTGTCCGTTTGCTTCAATATAGCCGTCAAGCCAATAGGAAATGTTGTCCCGATCACTGACAGTTAACTGTTTTGCCAGTTCCTTTTGATATGCTTTACTTTCCGGAAGATTATAGTTAAATACAGGATTAGTGTTTTTGCACTTCGGCTTATCACATGATGCTATTATGGTTAATGACAGTAAGTAAATTAATTTGGTAAAATTGTTCATGGGTCAGTTTTTTTAATAACGCATAAACATTCGGGTTATTATAGTGCAAAAAAACCGCCATTGCGGCGGTCTTTATTAATATCTTCTCATTTGTACCTGAGGGCCTTTCTTCATCTGCGCCTTCATCATGGCTATCTGCTCTTTCAGCATTCCCTGCTTGTCAAGCTTCTTGGCTTCGCTCAATAGTTTCTCCGCCTCAATTTTACGGTTCTTTGTCATCGCTATGCCTGCAAGGTTGAGTTTAGCCATGGCCATGTCCTGGTCATATTAAGGCCAAGCTCCACCGCTTTCTTAAAGTACTTTTCGGCAGCATTAAGGTTAGTTTGAGACACCATAAGCCCGTTCAGGTAATTGTAGTACCCCTGCTGCTTGCGTACCAGTGCTGCCTCAGGATTTTTAATCTTATCAAGCCATGCTTTTGCGCCTTCAAAATCCTGTTTCCGCAACTTAAGGAAAGCAAGTATGATGACTTCATTCTTAAAGTAAAGCAGTACGAATATCAGTGAAAAAAGTATCAGGAATATGCCGTTGCCAATGTTATCTTCGGTAAACTGCCATACTGCTGTTGCAATAACCAGTACAAAAAGCACCAGTTTTATATTTTTATTGAACATAAAGGTTGTAATTTTGAGACTGCAAAGGTAACAAAATCAATTAAAAATATTTTTGCAAAACCACTTGCAGACAAAAAAAAGCTTTGTATATTTGCACTCGGTTTTGGAAATGCCGTTTCAAAGCTATTCAGGAATAGATATTTCAATAAGATTTAAAGATACAAAGTAATGAGTAAGAGAACGTTTCAACCATCGAAAAGAAAAAGAAGAAATAAGCACGGTTTTATGGAAAGAATGGCTTCTGCCAATGGTAGGAAAGTGCTTGCTCGCCGCAGGGCTAAAGGAAGGCATAAACTAACTGTGTCTAGCGAACCAAGGCATAAAAAATAATGCTTTGTATTTACAACATATAAAAGGTGTTACTCATTCAGTAACGCCTTTTTTTATATCTTGTTGATAACAACTTATGCGCCCTCAAAGCGCATCTTTTTTAAAACAATAAATTTGCATACAACACACTAAACTACACAACAACTACAACACAATGCCGAAAGACAACACTATTAAATGCGTTCTTATCATAGGTTCGGGGCCGATTGTTATAGGCCAGGCCTGTGAGTTTGACTATGCCGGCTCTCAGGCGGCGCGCTCTATTCGTGAAGAGGGGATAAAAGTGATACTTATCAATTCAAACCCTGCCACAATCATGACCGACCCATCTATGGCCGATCATATTTACCTGAAGCCGCTCACCACAAAATCTATAATTGAAATACTTAAAGACCATCCTGAAATTGATGCAGTATTGCCCACAATGGGCGGGCAGACTGCTCTTAACCTATGCCTTGAGGCAGATGAAAAAGGAATCTGGGCCGACTTTAACGTAAAGCTTATAGGTGTTGATATCAACGCTATAAATATTACTGAAGACAGGGAACAGTTCAAGCAGCTGCTTGAAAAGATTGGCATACCTGCAGCACCTGCAAAAACAGCCAACTCTTTTCTGAAAGGCAAAGAGATAGCGCAGGAATTCGGCTTCCCGCTGGTTATACGCCCGTCTTTCACATTGGGCGGTACAGGCGCAGCTTTTGTGCATCATAAAGAAGATTTTGATGAGCTTCTTACCCGCGGCCTTGAAGCTTCACCCATACACGAGGTGCTTATAGACAAAGCACTTTTCGGGTGGAAGGAATATGAACTTGAGCTGCTTCGTGACAAGAATGACAACGTGGTGATTATATGTTCTATAGAGAACATGGACCCGATGGGTATTCATACCGGCGACAGTATCACGGTTGCACCGGCAATGACACTAAGTGATGTTACCTTCCAGAAGATGCGTGACATGGCCATCAAAATGATGCGCAGCATAGGCAACTTTGCCGGAGGATGTAACGTGCAGTTTGCTGTAAGCCCTGATGAGAAGGAAGACATCGTTGCCATTGAAATCAACCCACGGGTGTCACGCTCGTCGGCACTGGCATCAAAGGCTACAGGCTACCCAATTGCCAAGATAGCATCAAAACTGGCGCTTGGCTACCATCTTGATGAACTGCAGAACCAGATTACAAAATCAACCTCTGCGTTATTTGAGCCAACGCTTGATTATGTAATTGTAAAAATACCACGCTGGAACTTTGATAAGTTTGAAGGCGCTGACCGTACCCTTGGCCTCCAGATGAAATCTGTAGGCGAGGTGATGGGTATAGGCCGGTCTTTCCAGGAAGCGCTGCACAAGGCTACACAATCGCTAGAAATCAAGCGTAACGGCCTTGGCGCTGACGGTAAGGGCTACAAAAATTATGAACAGATAATAGATAAGCTTACACACGCCAGTTGGGACAGGGTATTTGTGATTTATGATGCGATACAAATGGGTATTCCGCTAAGCCGCATACACGAGATTACAAGGATTGACATGTGGTTCCTGCGCCAGTATGAAGAGCTGCACCTGCTTGAGAAAGAGATATCTACGTATAGAGTTGACAATCTCCCGAAAGAATTGTTGCTTGAAGCGAAGCAGAAAGGTTTTGCTGACAGGCAGATTGCACACATGATGGGCTGCCTGGAAAGCCAGGTATACAACCTGCGTGAAGAAATGGGCATAAAGCGTGTTTACAAACTTGTGGATACCTGCGCTGCCGAGTTTGAAGCAAAAACGCCATACTATTATTCAACCTTTGAAGCAGAAATAGAAAAGGCTGACGGTACACGATACGTTCACAATGAAAGCATTGTAAGCGACAGGAAAAAAGTGGTGGTATTGGGCTCCGGCCCGAACAGGATAGGGCAGGGCATTGAGTTTGATTACTCGTGTGTGCACGGAGTATTGGCAGCATCTGAATGCGGGTATGAGACCATAATGATAAACTGTAACCCGGAGACTGTTTCAACGGATTTTGACACAGCAGATAAGCTATATTTTGAGCCGGTATTCTGGGAGCATATCTATGATATCATCCGCCATGAAAAGCCTGAAGGCGTAATTGTGCAGCTTGGTGGTCAAACGGCCCTGAAACTAGCTGAGAAGCTTGACCGTTATGGTATAAAAATACTCGGAACGAGCTTTGACGCACTTGATCTTGCCGAAGACCGCGGGCGTTTTTCAGAGCTGCTTAGAGAGCTTAATATTCCGTTCCCTAAGTTTGGTGTGGCAGAAAGCGCTGACGAAGCTGTAAAGCTGGCTGATGAACTTGACTTCCCGTTGCTAGTGCGCCCTTCATACGTGCTTGGCGGGCAGGGAATGAAAATCGTTATCAACAAGCAAGAACTTGAAGAGCATGTGATTGACCTGCTGAAGAATATTCCTGGCAATAAGCTGTTGCTGGACCATTACCTTGATGGCGCCATTGAAGCAGAGGCTGATGCTATTTGCGATGGCGAGAATGTATATATAATTGGTATAATGGAGCACATTGAGCCTTGTGGGGTGCATTCGGGCGACAGTAATGCTACGCTGCCACCGTTTAACCTTGGTGAGTTTGTAATGCAGCAAATTAAAGACCATACAAAAAAAATTGCGCTGGCACTTAAAACAGTAGGGCTTATCAATATACAGTTTGCCATTAAAGATGATACGGTTTATATCATTGAGGCTAACCCAAGGGCATCACGTACAGTGCCTTTCATCGCAAAGGCCTACGGAGAGCCTTATGTAAATTATGCTACTAAAATAATGTTAGGCCATAATAAAGTTACCGACTTTACTTTCAATCCACAGCTAAAAGGATATGCTATAAAGCAGCCTGTGTTCTCGTTCAACAAGTTCCCGGGTGTAAATAAAAAACTCGGTCCGGAAATGAAATCGACAGGTGAGAGCATCCTCTTTATCGACGACTTGAAGGATGACCAGTTCTATGAACTTTACTCAAGACGTAAAATGTATCTGAGCAGATAATTATAGCTTAAGCCCCGCAATTGCGGGGCTTATTTTTAGGTAAAAATTTCCCCTACATTTGGTTTGTCATAATAAGGATCATGGGATTTTTTAAAAAGATAAATAGTAACGCCGCTACCAGCGATACAACTGGTTTCGGTACCAATCCGTCAAATTATGGCGGACGCTTTATTAATAAAGACGGCAGCGCCAATATAGAGAAACGCGGTATGCCCTTCTTCAGCCGGATAAGCTGGTACCACACCATGCTTACCATGCCTGGTTGGAAGTTTATATCTGTACTGTTAGGATTTTATGCAGCTGTAAACTTTGTCTTTGCATTGATGTATTATGCAATTGGGGTTGAATATCTTAATGGTATTGATGATTCAGGCTCTGAATTATTAAAATTTGGCAAAGCATATTTTTTCAGTGCCCAGACTTTTACAACGGTTGGTTACGGGCATATAAGTCCCAACGGATTTCTTACCAGTGCTCTTGCAGCAACTGAGGCATTGACCGGACTCTTATGTTTTGCAATAGCTACAGGTTTATTCTACGGAAGATTCAGCAGGCCGAAGGCTTACCTTATATTTTCTGAAAATGCGCTAATATCTCCATATAAAGATGGTACAGCGCTAATGTTAAGGACAGCGCCTCACAAAAATACAAACCTTATTGATGCCGAAGCCCGCCTTACCCTTGGGATGAACATTACTGAAAATGATATTGCTGTTAATAAGTTCTACAACTTGCCGCTGCAGATGCAAAAAATAGGATCCTTAACTCTTAGCTGGACACTTGTACACCCGATTGACGAGAAAAGCCCGCTTTACGGCTTTACTGCCGAAGATTTTAAATCGGTAGAAGGTGAGGTAATGGTATACATTAAAGCCTTTGATGATTTATTTAGCAATACTGTGGGCATAAGCACTTCGTATACATTTGATGAAATTGTTTATGATGCAAAATTCGAATTAATGTATACCGAAAATGCTGATAATACAAAAACCATCCTTCATCTCGATAAAATAAATTCTTTTATTACAGGAATTTTCATTAAGTACATTTTTTTTGGAAATGTTATAAGTATGTTAAAATTTTTTAACTTTGATATTGCTATTAATTTTAAAAAATTGAATTATGAAAAGAACATTACTTATTGCAGCTCTTATGCTTTCTGCATTTGGTTTTGCCCAACAAACACATCACATTAACTGGGGTACAACCGCGGGTGTTGCCCAATTTAGTAAAACAATTGCACCAGGTGACACTGTAATGTGGATGTGGACAACAGCACACCCGCATACTGTAACTTCACAACCCGGAAGCGCGGAAAATTTTGACAGCGGTACATTGCAGGGTATAGGGCTGTCTTATTCTAAGACGTTTAATGTTGTAGGTACAAACCCATATGTATGTATTTTTCATGCAGGTATGGCAGGCGTTATAACTGTAGATGCAAATGCGTCTACTCAAAGAAATAACAAAAATGCCTTTAGTGCATGGCCTAATCCTGCAACTGATGTTATTAATATTTCGGCAGAAGCGGTGATCGATAAAATTGAAATGTTTGATGTAAACGGCAGAAAAATAATGGACGCTTCAAATGCAGGTAATGCAGATGCAAAGCTTTATATTGACGGGCTTGCACAGGGTACTTACTTATTAAAGGTGACTTCAGGTGGAAAGCAGGAAGATTTGAATATTGTGAAGAAATAATTAAAATAAAGAAGCCCCTCATTGAGGGGCTCTTCATTTAGCAGTTAAATCTTTTTTAATAAAATCTTTTCCTGTGTAAATTGGTATGCAGCCTCTAAGAAAGCAGTCATATCTTTCCAGTTTGAAGTAGGTTCAAAGTAGTTTGCATAATATTTGTATGCTTTAATTTTAAGCTGGTTTCCTTCTATCGATGCTGTGCTTATAAATCCTCCGGTATTATTTTCAACCTTTTTGTTAAGCTTATCAATGCCTGATACAGTGTATCCATCAGGAATTGTAAGTATTACCTGTTCATCATAAGAGCGAGGAAAAATGGAATATATGTTTTCTTTACGATTCATTTCTTTTTCATCAAGCTTAAGCTGTTCACCAATAAATTTTCCTATCTCAATTACGTAATTTGAACCTGCAGATTTAATCAGGTTATTATTTACTGTAAAGTTTTCGTTATACGCAAATGGCTGTAGTTTATCATACCTGCCAAAATCAACAAATGTAAATGAATGGTTGTCAATATCGAAACCATATTCAGCTTCGGTTGATTCTTCAAATTCTTTCTTCTGCTTATCTTTAATTTTTGTTTTAAGCGCATTATATTCCCTAATAAATTGTTCTTTTTTCTTATTATTACTTATTAGGTCTTTTAAAGGTTTTGTGCCATATCTCTCATTGTCCTGATCCATAAAATCTGTGAAATTTAATTTTTCCTTTTGTTCACCTTCTTTAAATTGCCCGTAAACGAGTGATTCTTTTTGAAAATGAAATCCGTTAAAATCATCATTAAGTTTAACAGTTGCAATATTAGTAATCTTATTATCTTTATACGAAGATACAGGCAGTTTAGTGTCTTTAACGGCTGTTCCCTTTACAAAATTCGGAGTCTGTAATGCATAGCCATCTGTACCTTCAATACTGTAATTAATTGTACCAGGCGTATTATACATACCAAAGTATTGCAAGTAAATTGGCTGGTCTGTCAACACTTTTATACCAACTAAAACATTTGGTTGTATTAAAAGATCTTTAATGTCTCCATTCTCTCTGCCAGTTGCTACAATTATTTCATATTTTATTTTGTTTTCTTTCAGAAAAGCCATCATATGGCGCCCAAATTTGTATTCATCATCAAGAAATATAGGTGCGTTTCCATAAAGCTCAGTACCATCAAATATTTTTGCTTCAGATGCCAGCAATGCTTCCATATATCTCGTAAAGTACATGTGCCTGTAAAAATAGTATGCTTGTACAACTTTTTCTTCCGTTGAAGTGTATCCTTTTTGTTTTATATATTTTTTTACTTCTCCTATATTACCCAATGCCCATAATTTATTATCATAGAATTTTAAAACATCCTCTTTAGACACAGTTTTCTTTAATTCTTTTACATTATCAACAAATGCATCAGCAAGCTTTGCATAATTTCCTGTTTGTTTTTGTACAGCATGAAATTTATATGCCGGTAACTCAGCAAACGGATAATACCATCTTTTAGGCTCATATTTTTCAATATCTGATGCTACAAGTTCATATTTGAGCTTTTTACCTTTTTCAGGAACTGATTTAATTTTTGGTGCGCCATTATAAGAATTAAAGTTTATGAAAAAATTATCTTCAGTATCTAAAGTAATTTTTGCATTCATTATAGGATATTCATCAGCAAGTAATCTCTCTTCTATAGCAACAGGAGGCACATTTGTATAATAGTAATAGTCAATAATGTCACCTGGCTCAAGATTTGGAACAGCAATCTTTATCTTATCATCAGCTTTAACTGATACTTCATCTACATTTATCCGTTTTTCTGTACCATCAGGCTTAATCACCTTTATGCCCATAAGGTCGCGCTCTTTCTTTTCATGTGACCCAAACATGATTACAACCTTGTATTTAATACGTTCAGTAATTGAAAATTCTGAAAACTCTTTAACTGCAGCCTGATCAAGAAGCATAACCCTTTTTCTTACAGACATATAACTGTTATTAATCATCATAGATGTGTCAAAGCTGTACCTTTCATCTTTAATTATAATAACTGCCGATTCTTTTTTCCACTTTTCAGGTATTTTTACGACTGAACTATATGGATCATTCTTCGGCCAAACACTGGCTTCAACTTCTTCTTTTGTTTGCGCTTGTATAATGTTGCTTAAAAGTAGTAGCAACGTTATAAAATTATTTTTCATCAGGTTATATCTTTGTTAGGGTAATTTGTTCGTTATAGTTTTTTTTAAGGTTGTTAAGTGATTCTCCCCACGCTTTAAATTCTTTAACCTTTATAGCCCCGGTTTTAAATACAAATTCTTTTTATAAACAATGGCCTTGCCTTTTTCCTCGTAAGAAGTTTTTATATAGTAATTGCCATTATCTGCAACGTAAGGTTGTGGTAACTGTGTAACTTTATAGCCTTCAGGTATTTCAAGTGTTATTATAGATTCATAATCTTCCTTATAATCAAACTCATAATCGCTTTTACGTTCTTTAAAGTCAAGGCTGCTGTACTCTCTTCTATAATCAAGATTTACGTAAATTTCATCGTCAAAATAAGACACTTTATTTTTAAAGGTGGCATCATATTCAAGTTTAATAGGGTTATCCCTGTTTGATAAATCTGATGTCCGGATATTTGATACCACGAAGTTTTTATTACCGCCTGAAAGATAGTATTCCAGTGCGTTCTCTTTTTTGTCAGTCTTAATATTGTTGTAGCCATATAAAAAAGAGGCCCGGCTTTCACCTTTCATAAAATTGCTCACAACACCTGTAAGTGATTCATTTTTAATTTTTAAATCAGCACTGTAAATTTCTTTGTTATGTGATGCAGCTGCAATAGGAACTTTATCAATTATGAAACTGTCGCCATCTTCAATCAAAACTTCTTTGCCCTGTATGCGCTCAGCATATTCCCCAAAAGAGTTATATTTCTCTGTTCCATCAAGAAAATAGCGTTTGCCGCCTTTTATAACTGTGCAAATCATATGATTGTCAACGCATAGCGATGGAATAGTGTAATCATAAGCAATTCTTTTAGTGCCAATCCATGTAAGGCGTGCATCAAACCCGGCAGCCTTGAGCATCTGCCTTGTTAAGTTAGCCATACCCTTACAGTCACCAAAGCGTTTGTTGAAAACATTTTGTGAGGCATCAGGCCGGAAACCGGCCAATCCGTCTTCAAAAGCAATATATCTTATATTGTCTTGTACCCAATAGTAGATATTTTTAATTTTTTCTTCATCACTTTTAGCATTGGCTGTAAGTTCTTTAACCTTATCATTAAGTTGTTCAGGTTTTTCATCAATGTCGTTTACCAATGATTTGTACCATTTATATAAATCAGCTGTTGAGTTGAATAGGGTTGTTGTTTTTCCACCTTTATTAAATGATTTTGCGATTAAAAGAAGGTGCGGATATGTGTAGCTTGGCCCTGGAGCTGACTCTTCTTTGGCTATTGCCGGAAGATCTGTAATCGTAAAGATATATTTAGAAGATTTTGTTTTCGTATCTGTAATTACTTTTTTGTCAACAGTGTGACCGCTGAAATTAAACTCTTTAATTTCTACTGTAAGCCAGTCGGGCACTATGATTACCATTTCTTTTTTAACGATGGGATACTCTTTATTAAAAAAAACTGAAGTGAAATATTTTACATCTTTGTAATGCTTAACCATTTCATAATCATAGGTGTATCCCTGTACAGGAAAATCAATTTCCATATATTTTACCCTATAGTCACTATAGAATATATCATTAGTTGTATGAAATTCATCGTTAAGTTTGAACTTCGCTTTTTTGCCATTACGGTACTTAACATTCAATTCTTTCACTTCAGATTCACTGTTGTAAAATTCATATTTATGAATATCTGCGCGATGGCCTATATTCATTAAACGGCTGTTAATAGTATGATTAACCGTTACATTATGAGTTTTATCATCAAATCCGAATGAAACTATTTCAATGTCGCTGAGTATAGCGACCTCATTTTTTGGATACTTATCATGTAAAGATTTTGCAAGTGCGATATCTTCCGGGGTAGGATCAATATCTTTTTGTGCATACAGAGGTTGTAAGCCTATCAGTATGGCAACAACGAATTTTAATATCTTAATTTTCATTAGTGTAAAAAGGCGCAAGGTATGCCATTTTACTTTTTTTAACAATTTATTAAGAAAAAAAATCCGCTGCTATAGCAGCGGATTCTATTGAAAGAAGTTTTTTAGCCTTTTACTATTTTCTGCGTATGCTGTTTACCGGTGTTATCTTGTAAAACTAGTATATAATTACCCTTTGAAATGCCTTGTACAGATATTCTGGGATTATCAACTTTAACTGACAATACAAGTTTACCATTCAGGTCATAAATCTGTGCCTTAGTAATATCTGCAGTATTATTTCCTTGTATCTCTATAAAATCTTTTGCAGGATTAGGATATACCATAAAAGCGCTGCCTGTATTATTACCCAAACCAAGCGTAGCGCCTTCAGTAACAAGCAGTGACTGATTTATACCCGGGTTCATTATTGTATCAACTATACCTGATGGCCACTTTACAATTACCTTTTCAATTGCAGTTGCTGTGCCAATACCAAAATGTGGGTTTAGTGAGCTCATGAACTCAAAGCCATCACCACTGCGTACATCACGTATTTGTTTGCCCCATATTCCATATATTTCAACACGTGCGCCAATACCGTTTGAGTTGCTTGTAGTTCCTTTCAGGTTAAGTTTTATCCAGTTATTATTATTGCCGGGATTAAATTTTACAGTACTTCCGTTAAGAAAGTCGAGAAAGCCATCATTGTTTAAATCTCCTACTGCACCATTTGCTGCAAATGATGTTGCCGGAGTAAATGTCATATTCCCATTATTGTACATTATTTTGTTTCCGCCTCCAAAAACATCTACAAAGCCGTCATTATTAAAATCATGGGCACAATGTTCCTGGCTTAATGATGTAAATGTATCATATCCCGATCCCGCAGTCACATTGGTAAAAGTACCGTCGCCATTGTTACGCATCAGTTTGTGTGATCCGCCCGAGGTTGAGCTGGCCCCTATCATTACATCCATATCACCGTCATTATCAAAATCTGCCCATGCAGCCGACCATGACTGGTGATAATCTGCAAAACCCGCTGTTGTAGCCACATTTGTAAAGGTACCGTTGCCATTATTGCGGTGCAGCTCATCTATGGCAGCTACGTTGTTTCCTCCGCGGCATTTAGCTATAAAGAGATCCTGGTCGCCGTCATTGTCATAGTCTACCCATATAGAACCGTAGTTGCCTCCGTTGGAAACATCGCCCAGTCCTCCTTGATGGAATGTGAACCCTCCTGAGCCGTTGTTTCTAAAATATACATTTGGTGCTACGTCATGGCATACAAAAGCATCAAGATGGCCATCATTATTTATATCAATAAAATTGGTTCGCTGCGAGAAAACATATTGTGGCGTGTTGTGAGCTGTTGCAAAAGCAGTACCGTTACTATTGCTCAATAAAAGTGTGGCCCCGTTTCCGCCGCCTAGTAATAAGTCATTAAAGCCATCCTTATTATAATCACCCGCAGCCATACTCCAGCTTGGCATATTAGTGATATTTCCGGGGGTATCAAGCATCGCAGATGTAAATGTCCCGTCAGTATTTTGATACAGTATATGAATTTTATTGTTATGAACACCTACCAGGTCATCAAGAAAATCACCATTCATGTCTACAACGCATATTTTGTATGATCCTGTAAGGATAAGTGACTGCTGTACGCCGGTTGTAAGGCTAAAATAAAAGTTAGTTACTGTCCAGTTATTATCAAACGCGATGTAATATGTTTCTCCCTGAGTAACGTTAAATGTTACAACAGAAGTAAAATTCGTGCCACTGTCATCATCACCAGCCACGCATGTAAGAGCTCCACAAGTACCGCTGTAAATGTGTACACGTGTATCTGCTTTAGGATATCCTTCTAAATCTGTGCTTACAGTAACGCTTTCAGTCTGGGTGGCAGTATAAGTGTACCACGAACCTTTGTTAGGTGAATTTTGCTGGCCGCTTGTACATACAGGTGTAGGTACCTGGCTGCCTGCCTGCAAAGTGGCTGAATTTACAAGTCCTGCTGTTACAGGCAGGGCTGTCTGGCATGTGTTTTGGGCGAAACCTGTTGCAGTGCAAAGGCAAAACAGTATAAGTAATAATCTTTTCATATAGTTTGGTGTTTGGTTGTTTATTTATTAAGGACACGGTTCTCCTAGGCCTGAAATCCATTGCTGCATCATCTGGAGTGCTTCAGTATGCTTCACGCTGCGGCCCATAAGCGGCATGCGCTCATTATCTTCTACTGAGTTCATACGGTAGTACATCATGGAGCGCTGGTACACGCCGCGCGCTATAATATGTGACTGGCCCTGCCCCACGGGTTGCTGGAATTCAACACATACACCAAGATTTACAGGGTCTGTAGTTTCATTAAATGCCAGTCTTATAGGCCTGTAATCACAATGCGCCCCCTCTTTATGGCAATGGGCACAATTTATATCAAGGTAAGACCTTACCCTCATATCCAGAGATTTAGAAGTATCTGTCCAGTCTATTGTTGATGTAATATTTTGCGGGGCAGTGTTGAGGTAACCCTCCTGTATCCAGCGAGACAGCTGGTTGGCGCTGCCATTGCTGTATGTATATGATTTATTTAAATTTTGCGGTTTTGGCCCAATAGCTGAAGGAACTTCATCTGATTTATGGCAGGTAAAGCATTCATTGCCACTGGGTATGCGGTAAGTGGTGTTCATTGGTACGCCGTTTTCTATCCATGCCAGTTCTATATTTTTACCGGCCATATCCAGCGTTGCCTCTGTTTGGGCATCATTCCACAGGTAATTTGCAAATATCCACTCGCCATTTTTCATTATCATCAGCCTCGTTTCAATAATTTTCCTGGTGTTTTCAGGCTGTACGTTATCATAATAAAAGTTTTTGATGAGTACTGTACCGTTAGGAAAATCAAGCACATTGGCATCGCCGTTGTAGGTTGCAGATGTATTGGCCGGCATCCATACAAATCTTTTCTTGTGGGCATAATCTGTAAAAAGCGTGCTGTTCAGGTCATACGGAATCACTTTGTAAGCAGGCTCCATATTTTTCATGTCGCCCGTAAAAAATTTGTACTGTGACAGCGTGGGGTAAGGCACATTGGCAAGGTTAACATCAACGGGCGAAACCTGTACCGGTGGTTCAGGTACGGGAGTATATCCTTCATCATCGTTACATGATGTAAAAGCAGTGAATAGTAATAATATAAATAAACTCCTTAAAAAATAGTTTTGTTTCATACTGTTATCGCAACTTTTTAATGAAATGATAACAAATATAAAATATTTCACCCTACCTTTTACAAAGTAAGAGAAAAAGTTATTTTGCTGTAAATGAGTATTATAAATTTAGCCTGATGTCGTGATTTTTCAGGCCTTCAAGCGCTTCCCCGGTGGTATGGTCAAATGTTTCTTCGTGAAGGTTTTTCTCTTTTTTAAGGTTTATGCGCTTTAATGCATTGTAAAATCTTCGCACTTCATTTAATGATGAAAGTATCAAACGCGGCACCATGGCATTCTTTCCATTATCATCTTTTGCCACCATGGTGAAGTAAGATGAGTTGCAATGTTTCACCATACCTGTACGGATATTTTCAGATGTTACGCGAATGCCAACAATCATGCTGCTGTTGCCTACATAGTTTACAGAAGCTTTCATAGTTACAATTTCGCCTACTTCAATCGGGTTTAGGAAATCAACAGTATCTACCGATGCCGTTACGCAGTACATTCCCGAGAATTTTGATGCCGATGCAAAGGCTATCTGGTCCATAAGCATTAAGATGTAGCCGCCGTGTATCTTTCCGCTGAAGTTGGTGTGTGAGGGCAGCATAAGCTCACTTATAGTAACTTTTGATGCGCTGACTTTCTTATAAATTTTCTCTTCCATCTTACTGGTTCAGTAGTTTATCAGTATCCATCGCTACATCTTCCTCTTCCATCTGCATAGCGCGGTTCAGTATATTTTCGGGCAGGGCTTTTTTTGCTTTAGCGCCCATCTTCTTCAATTTTTCAATGCTTGTGATAATGTTGCCGCGGCCGTCAACCAGTTTGCCCATCGCGTTTTGATACTCTGTCTGGGCATCGCGCATCTTATTGCCAACCTTGGTAAGGTCGTTAATAAAGCCTTCAAATTTGTCATACAGTGCTCCGGCCTGGCGGGCAATCTCATAGGCATTTTCCTGCTGTTTCTGGTTGCTCCACATACTGTCAATAGTTCGCAGGGTAGCAAGCAATGTGCTTGGCGTGACAATAACAATATTACGCTCAAAAGCCTTATTGTACAGCGATACATCTTCGTTTAGGGCACAGGCGAATGCAGGTTCCATCGGTATGAATAACAATACAAAATCAGGACTTTCAATATGGTACAGGTCGTGGTAGTTCTTGTCGCTAAGCTGGTCTATATGGCGTTTTATGGAGGATACGTGGTCTTTAAGGTGGAGCGCTTTTTGCAATTCATCTTCCTCATTTACAAAGCGCTCGTATGCTACAAGCGAAACTTTGCTGTCCACAATCATCTTCTTCCCATCGGGCAGGTTTATCACAACGTCCGGCTGAATTCGGCTTCCTTCTTCGGTCTGGTGGCTTTGTTGCACATAGTATTCACGGCCCTTCTCAAGCCCTGACTTTTCTAACACGCGCTCCAGTACAAGTTCACCCCAATTGCCCTGCATTTTGGCATCGCCTTTTAGGGCTTTGGTAAGGTTTAGCGTCTCACGGCTCATCTGTTCGTTCATGTCGCGAAGCCCGAGTATCTGCTGTCGCAGCGCAGCATGGTAGTCTATGCTTTCCTTGTGGGTATCTTCTACCTTTTTCTCAAACATGTGTATTTTCTCCTGAAGCGGTGAAAGTATGTTCTTCATATTCTCACGGTTCTGCTCTGTGAACTTGTTAGATTTTTCTTCAAGTATCTTATTGGCCAGGTTTTCAAATTCTTTAGTGAATTTCTCCCGAAGCTGTTCCGTTTCTTCACGCTGCTCCCGCATGCGCTCATACAGGTTTTCAAAATCAGTTTCTTTCTTCGCCAACTGTAAAGCCAGCGCTTCTTTTGCAATACGCAGGTTATCGCGGTCTTCTTCCTGTTGCTGGTAATGCCTCTCGGCAATAAGCTTTTCAGATGCGGTTTGCTGCCTTTGTTGCTCTATTTGCTGCAGCAGGCTGTTGTTGCGTTCTTCGAGCACTTTTTTCTCTGAAGCGGCTTTTGCTGCGAAAATTGCTTTGCCAATGAAGACGCCAATGGCTAGAGCGATTATAAAGGCGAGTAATATTATGATGTTGTCTGACATTTGAAATTAATTTGAAAATGTAAAAATAGAAAATTTTCTAACAGATAGAAATTAACGCGCAGTCACTTTATCAACGTAATACTTTTTGGCACTCCGTTTGCGTTATCAGTTTATAAGCCAGGTACTATGGCTTTTAATATTATCCTGATAACATATGAAAAGCATTAAAATCTGTATCGTTATTGCAGCTTTATGCTGTATACTGCCGGCTTCGGCACAAAAAATGTTCGCATCTGCCAAATATGATGCTATGTGCAGCTATTATGGCGAAACTATAGAAAACACCATTACAGCATATGAAGCCGATAACACTGCGGAGGCGGTAGTGAAAAATATTATGTCGGTTATAGGCCTGCGCGCCAACTTCGAGCTACGTGCAGCCAATGTTCCCAATGCTGCTGCGGTAATTATCAAAAACAAGCGCTACATACTTTACAATCCGGAGTTTATGAATACGGTTAATACCGTTTCCGGGACAAACTGGGCCGCCATAAGCATACTTGCCCACGAGATAGGGCATCACCTAAACGGCCACACATTGGGCAGTGAAGGCAGCCGCCCGGCCACCGAACTCGAGGCAGATGAATTCAGTGGGTTTGTACTGAGGAAGATGGGCGCATCACTTAAAGATGCCCAGGCCGCCATGTCGCTGATTGCCTCAATGAAAGGTTCTCATACGCACCCGGCCAAGCACCTGCGCCTTTCATCTATTGAGACCGGATGGGCCAATGCGGGTAGCGGCGGTGTTACTCCATCTGCAATAGATGTTATTACACAGCGTCCGGCCGTTGCAGCAAGAACAACACCGAAACGTACTACTGCACCTGCACGGACAGTACAAAAACCGGTGAAGGAAAAGCTGGCTCTTGATGAAAAGTATATTGCCGGAGAGGTAAGCCTTACAGGTGACCCAACTGGGCGTTATTTCATCACCAAAAAAGCGCACTTTGTACAGGTAACTAAAGATAATATCTACCTGCTGGGCTCGCTTGAAGAGAGTGACCGTTACGGCTATAAATTTATGCTGAGCGATAAGTTCAACAACAATATTTACATTGACAATAGCGGAGGCCTTGTAAACAGCTACGGCAACCGTATTGGTCGGCTAAGCATTAAATGATATGATATGTTGTGCCGCACAAAACTTATATATTTGTAGGTGTTATGGCTATTACCAATGAATAAATACATTTTTGCATTTATATCTATCTTCTTACTGAGCGTAAGCACAAGTGCTCAGCTTGCAGACACCACACGCACATATATTGACAGCTCACTTACAATACTGCGTAATCATTCACTATACAGTAAAAAAGTAAACTGGAATAAAATTGAAAAACAAATTTATGCTAAGGCAGCTACAGCAAAAAATAACACAGAGATATTTGACGCACTTAAGATTGCATTTAATGCCGTAGGAGATAAACATGCGGCTTACTATTCTTATAACGACCAGTACAAAATTGAAGACCTAGAGTTAAATGCACGCTTTACAGATTCACTACGTGCTGCCCTTGCTAAAGGCCCCCGGGTACTTAATAAGATGATAGGTGATGTTGCTTACATAAACATACCCTTTATGGGTGTGCAAAAACAAGCACAAATAGATGAGCTTGCAAATTTAGTTAATAATTCAATTGCAGCACTTTTAAAAAACAATCCTAAAGGCTGGATAATAGACCTCCGCCTTAATGCAGGTGGTAACATACGCCCGATGCTGGGAGGGCTAGCGCCATTTTTCAAAAATGGTATTGTGACCTATTATATAGACCGTAATGGCAAGGCTGAAGAACCGTCATCATTTCTCGACGGAGATTTTTATATTGACGGTATTAAACAAGCTAACATCAATAGTAAGGCAACAACACTCGCAGCAGCTAAAGTAGCAGTGCTTATAGGCCCCGGTACTGCAAGTTCTGCGGAGGGTGTTGCTAATGTTTTCCATCAACGTGGTAATTCTAAACTTTTTGGGGAAAAATCTGCCGGAAGGGCTAACTCAACTAATGGGTTTGTTTTCAATAAAAATCAGTCCTACTTCCTGATATCCACCTCATTTCTGGGAGATAAGAATAAGAAAGCATTGCCGGAATATGTAATGCCCGATGAACTTGTGGTACAAAATAATTCTTTTAATGACCTCGCAGAAGATAACGCGGTTAAAGCGGCAATAAAATGGCTTAAAAAGTAAATTTTATTTTCTACATTAGATATAAAATTTAAAAAATGTTTCACCAGCACGATATTATCCGTCTTGAAGAGCGCTTCATCAATGCGATGAAAGCAAGCAATGTAAACGAGCTTGATGCCCTAATTGACGACCGCCTCATCTTTACCAGCCACAGCGGCCAGCTTTATACTAAGCAAGAAGACCTTAATGCGCACCGAGAGGGAAACGTTGAGATTTTTGACATTGCAATAAGCGAGCAACATATCACCGAATTTGGCGATGTGGCTGTAGTATCTGTGCGTAAGGAAATAAGCGGATCATTTTTCGGGGAAACGCTGGTGGGTATTTTCCGGTTTACAAGGGTGTGGCAAAAAACTTCAGATGGCTGGAAAGTAATTTCGGCACACTCAACACAAATACTGCACTAATGAAGTTTATGTCGGGTTTAGTTTTAATGGCCTGCCTTTTCTTTGGGTCGCTCACTTATTCACAAAACACAAAATCATCTGTAATTGTTACAGGTGCAATGAAAAATGTGATGTGGAACGGGCAGCTGAAAGGCGCAATACAGCTTGACACCATAGCAAACAAAAAACATCTTTATGGTCTGGGCCCGATAGAAGGCCTTCGGGGTGAAATCATGATCATTGACGGAAAGTGCTATACATCATATGTAAAATCTTCCACCGAAATGAAAGTGGTTGAAGATTACCAGGTAAAAGCGCCATTTTTTGTTCACGGATATGCTGATGATTGGAAAGAAATAAAGCTTCCGGATAATGTAGTTAACCTTAAAGATCTAGAGAATTATCTTGGAGAAGTAACAAAAAGCACCAACAAGCCCTTTGTTTTTAAGCTGACGGGTGTGGCTGATGAAGCTTCAATACACGTTGTAAACCTCCCTGAAGGCGCTGTTGTAAAAAATCCGGATGATGCGCACAAAGGGCAGGTAAGTTATAAACTGGATGATGAGCAGGTTATTGTTGTGGGTTTTTATTCGCGCAATCATCAGTCGGTATTCACCCATCACGACACCTATATGCATCTTCACCTTATAACAAAAGACAAGGCTAAAATGGGTCACGTTGATGAACTGAAATTTAAAAAAGGAGCAGTACAATTGTACCTGCCAAAATAATTTATATGGACATAAAAGTAATTGCATTTGATGCAGATGATACCCTATGGGTGAATGAGCCTTATTTTCAGGATACGGAAAAGCAGTTTTGCCAGCTTATGGAAGAATACCTTCCTGCAAGCAGGGTAGCGAAAGAGCTTTTTAAGACCGAAATTGAAAACCTTGCGCTGTATGGCTACGGTATTAAGGGTTACATACTCAGCATGATTGAGACTGCCATACGCATTTCAGGTGAAACCATACCTGCGCCGTTAATCAGCAAGATATTAGACTATGGTAAAGATATGCTCGACAAGCCTATTGAACTGATTGAAGGTGTAGAAGATGTATTGCAGTCATTGCAAGGAAAATATAAATTGGTGGTTGCTACAAAAGGCGATCTTAAAGACCAGCACAAAAAATTGCATGACAGCGGCCTGGGCCATTATTTTCACCACATTGAGGTAATGAGCGATAAGCAGCAGGAAGACTACCAAAAATTGGTAAAGCGCCTCGATATTCGGCCGGAAGAGTTCTTTATGATAGGTAACTCTCTTAAAAGTGATGTGTTGCCGGTTTTGCAGATTGGCGGGCACGCATGCCATATTCCGTTCCACACCACATGGGCGCATGAGCATATAGACCATAAGATTGAACACGCCAACTTTAAGCAGGCAGAGCGGATAACTGAAGTAGCGTCATTTCTTTCGTAATGGAGCCAAAGTTCTTTAAAACACCTGCCGATTTCAGGAAATGGCTTGAAAAGAACCATGAAACAGAGAAGGAACTGCTTGTGGGCTTCTATAAAAAAGGCACAGGTAAGCAAAGCATTACCTGGCCCGAGAGTGTAGACCAGGCGCTGTGTTTCGGGTGGATTGATGGTGTACGCAAATCGGGTGATGAAGAAAGTTATCATTTACGCTTTACCCCACGCAGGCCCAACAGCATTTGGAGCGCAGTAAACATTGCCAAGATGGAAAAGCTGTTGGCTGAAGGGCTGGTATGGCCAATGGGTAAAGCCGCATACGAAAAACGCACTGAATCAAAATCGCGAGTGTATGCTTTTGAGCAAAAAGATGACCCTGTGCTTCCGCCGGAAATGGAAAAGCGTTTCAAAAAAGAAAAGGCAGCGTATAAATTTTTTATGAAGCAGGCGCCGTCATACCGCAAAGTAGTTTTGCATGGCATTATATCGGCAAAAAAAGACGAAACCAAAGAATCACGGTTTTTAAAGTTGCTGCAGGCCAGTAAAGAGGGGAGAAGGCTGTAGGCCACAGCCACAGCCATAAGTTTAATAGCATACTAACAAATAATGTAAATAAATTATGTCACAGCAGAGTTATAAAAACCACATCCGTTGGTACCCGCCGCATCACTTTGTATTTTATCCGTTAATGCTTGGGCTTATATTTTTTTCATCATATAAAGCATTTTCTGATGAAGCAATGCGGACGTTATGGGTAATAATAACCATACTTTTTGTCTGTATAACATGGCTGGCATTCATGCTTAGGCAGCATTATGCACTTACATTGCAAAACAGGCTGGTGTTGGCTGAGTTGCGTTACCGCTATCTTGCAACCACCGGTAAAAGACTTGAGCCTCTTGAAGAAAATCTTACCGAAGGGCAGTTGTTTGCGCTGCGTTTCGCTCCTGATGATGAACTTGAAGCATTAACTCAGCGTGCCATTGCAGAAAATCTTACGCCTGATGCCATTAAGCGCTCCATACAAAACTGGCGGGCAGACTTAAGGCGCGTTTAAGCTGATATAACCCTTTATTTTGAATATTTTATTTTACAGGTAGGGTAATTCTTTTCAAGCCTGTTATACACTTGCAGAAAAAGGGGTTGTTATGAAAAAGATTTAATTTTTAGTTTTTCTGTGCTAAGAGCAGGCTTGTGGTGGGTCTGCTTTTTTTTTAATAGGTAGGGTAAAAGCTATATTAGCTGTTTAATAATCAAGTTTAGTTCATTAGATGTTTATGTACTTGAAAACCGGCCCCCGAAAGCCGGTTTTTATTTTTTGGTGTCAGCATAAAATTGTTTATTTGTATCTGAAACCAAATGCTATGAAAAGATTATTAAATATAGCGCTAAGCGCAATAGTGGCCATTGCTTTCCTGGCTTCCTGTTCAGAAGATGATGCACCCGTTACAGTAAATGAAAACCCTTTTGCGCTCAACCAGCAATCGGCAATAACATTCCTGCTGCAAAACATAGAGGCAAATGTAGAGTGCTTTACCATAGATTACCCCATTACGCTTGCTACATACAGCACCGGTTTTGTGATAGATGAGACATTTGAAATCACGAGCGATGCTTCATTGCTTGCGTTTTTGCAGGGGCTCGGCACCACAACTTATGCCATACAATACCCATTTAGCCTTATCAATTCTGGTGGTGTAGAGGTTATCATTACAGGCAACCAGAATTTACGGGATACTTTTGACGTGCAGCTGGCAGCATGCGGTGCATGTGATGCAACCAATACGCTCTTCAGGCAGGCCTATGACAGCCAGACCGGTACTGAAGAATTTACAATGGATACATGGACGCATGAGTATACCTTCACCGTTAACACAAACGGCACAATTTGCAGTATTGGCTACAAAGGCGAAACTGATACGCTTGAATACCTTATTGAGATACTCGCGCCTGACGGTACTGCGCTTTACAGCGAGACACATGCATTTTCAAGTGCAGCGGTAGAATATATAGCAATAGAAGATGTAGACCTTACCGCAGGTGAAGAATATACAATTAGAAGGTCTATCCCTAATTATGATAACGGATGGGGTGTAGGTACGCTTAAGTTTATTGACTTGCCGTTTACACACGAAGGCATAACTATACATGAGTCACGTTTCTATGGCGGTGGCGGCAGCCCTGACCCGGATTATACAATGGTGCCGTTTATAGATTTTGTGTTTAAACCAGTACAATAATTTCAGCCGGCCATGTGCCGGTTTTTTTATGCAGTAAGGTTCGGCACTTCAAAATCAAATCCTTAAATTTGCGCTTCATTAAATGAACCTGATATGTTTGATAATTTAAGCGAAAAGCTCGATAAAGCGTTACATATACTTAAAGGCCACGGTAAGATTACCGAAGTGAATGTGGCCGATACCCTTAAAGAGGTACGCCGCGCGTTGCTTGATGCCGACGTTAACTTTAAGATTGCCAAAGAGTTTACCACAAAGGTAAAAGATAAGGCGATGGGCGAAAACGTACTCACCACGCTACAGCCGGGCCAGCTTATGGTGAAGCTTGTAAAAGACGAGCTTACCGAACTTATGGGTGGTGATGCTGCAGGCATAAACCTTAGCGGCAACCCAAGCGTGATATTGATGTCGGGGCTTCAGGGTTCGGGTAAGACAACGTTCTCGGGCAAGCTTGCCAATTATCTTAAAACTAAGAAGAATAAGAAGCCACTATTGGTAGCGTGTGATATATACCGCCCGGCGGCAATAAACCAGCTTCATGTAGTGGGCGGCCAGGTAGGCGTTGAGGTTTATTCTGAGGAAGGTAACCGTAACCCTGTTGAGATTGCTCAGAATGCAATTAAGCATGCTAAAGCAAACGGCTTCAACGTGGTAATTGTGGATACCGCAGGCCGCCTTGCTGTTGATGAGGAGATGATGAACGAGATTGCTAATGTTCACAAAGCCATTCAGCCACAGGAAACACTTTTTGTAGTGGATGCCATGACAGGGCAGGATGCGGTGAATACCGCAAAAGCTTTCAACGACAGGCTTGATTTTGATGGTGTTATCCTTACCAAGCTTGACGGTGATACACGCGGTGGTGCTGCCATTTCAATTAAATCGGTAGTTAACAAGCCGATCAAGTTCATCGGTACAGGCGAGAAGATGGAAGCGATTGACGTTTTCTATCCTAACCGTATGGCCGACCGTATACTTGGTATGGGTGACGTGGTGTCGCTTGTAGAGAGAGCGCAGGAGCAGTACGACGAAGAAGAAGCACGCAAGCTACAGAAGAAGATCGCGAAGAATGAATTCGGGTTTGATGACTTCCTGAACCAGATACAGCAGGTGAAGAAAATGGGTAACATGAAAGACCTTGTTGGCATGATACCCGGCGCAGGCAAAGCGCTGAAAGATGTAGAGATTGAAGATGATGCCTTTAAGCATATTGAGGCTATAATACACAGTATGACGCCGCAGGAACGCAGCAAGCCTGCAATACTAGACGCGAAGCGCAAAAACAGGATATCTAAAGGCAGCGGAACCTCTATACAGCAGGTAAACCAGTTGCTGAAGCAGTTTGACCAGATGAGCAAAATGATGAAGATGATGCAGGGCGGCGGCGGCAAAAACCTGATGCGGATGATGGGCGGCATGAAAGGCATGAGGCCTTAAGTATACAGGGGTGCGATTTCGCGCCCCTTTTTTATTCATAAAACAACACAACTTTTATAACCTGTCAGTAAAGTAACTTTCTAACTTTATGACTTTTAAACTTTCTAACTACAATGATTTTACTCGACGGTAAAAAAACTTCGGAAGACATTAAGAATGAAATAGCGCAGCAGGTGCAGCGCATGAAAGATCGCGGCGAAAAAGTGCCCCACCTTGCTGCGGTGATTGTGGGGAATGACGGCGCCAGCCTCACCTACGTTGGCAGCAAGGTGAAAGCCTGCGAAAGAGTAGGCTTTGAATCTACGCTTATAAAAATGCCGAGCACTACCAGTGAAACCGAATTGCTTAAAGTTATTCGAGACCTCAACGAGAATGATGATATTGACGGTTTTATCGTACAGCTGCCTTTGCCAAAGCAGATTGACACTCAAAAGATACTAATGGCGGTTGACCCGAGTAAGGACGTTGACGGTTTCCACCCGGAGAATTTTGGAAAGATGGCGTTGGATATGACAACATTTATTCCGGCTACGCCTTTCGGAATACTTGAATTGCTGGAGCGCTACAATGTAAAGACTGAAGGCAAGCATACAGTGGTTATCGGGCGCAGCCATATCGTGGGCAGGCCCATGAGTATATTGATGGGGCGTAAGGGTTTCCCCGGTAACAGCACGGTAACACTAACGCACAGCCATACCAAAAACATCAACCAAATCACCAGCCAGGCCGATATCATTATCACGGCGCTTGGCGTGCCCAACTACCTTAAAGCTGAAATGATAAAGGATGATGCCGTAATTATTGACGTAGGCATTACCCGGGTGAATGACGACAGCGAGAAAGGCTACACTATTACGGGCGATGTCGATTTTGAAAACGTGAGCAAGAAAGCATCTTATATAACTCCCGTTCCGGGTGGTGTTGGACCCAATGACGATTGCCATGCTTCTGAAGAATACGCTATTGGCGAGAGAACAGCGACGAGAAATGAAGTAATAAAAAATCCCGGCCTAAACCGGGATTTTATTTTTAGAAATCTGTTGAGGTGCTTAGCGCTTTCCACTTATCAATTTCTTTCGAAAGCATGTTTATTTTCTTTTCGGCCATAGTTACCGAATCACTTCCTAGGAAAAGATACAGCGGCGGGTTGGCTTCGCCGGCAGCTTCAATAATTGCCGACACACCTTTTACAGGGTCGCCCGGCTGGTTGCCGTTCATCTGGTTTTGATGGAAATTCTGCGAGTCGCGGGTTGACTGGTAATCGGCAATCACATTTTTTGGTGTCACGAGCGAATCGCTCTCAAGGAAGTTTGTTCTGAAATAACCCGGCATCACGATAGTTACGTTGATGTTGAAGTCTTTCACTTCTTCTGCCAGCGATTCAGAAAAACCGTTTACTGCAAACTTAGTGGCGCAATAGATTCCGAACCCGGGGAAGTCGCCCACAAATCCGCCGATTGATGAGATGTTGAAGATGTGCCCAGACTTTTGTGCCCTTAAGTGCGGCAATGCCTGGCGGATAACATTCAGCGACCCGAATACATTCACTTCAAAATTCTGGCGTGACTCTGCATCAGTAAGCTCTTCAATTGTACCAAGCAGCCCGTAGCCGGCATTGTTCACGATATTGTCAATACGCCCGAATTTAGCAATCGTAGCTTCAATCGCTTTGGCAACGCTTTGCTCGTTAACCAGGTCAACTTCCAGCGGAAGGAAATTCTCGTGGGTTGTGTTAGCGGCCGTTTGCAGTTGCGATAAGCTGCGCGATGTGGCTGCAACGGCATCGCCTTTAGCCAGTAACTGATTGATGAATTCAAGGCCAAAGCCTTTTGATGCTCCGGTAATAAACCATACTTTTTTAGTTCCCATGTTTTTGATTGTTTAAGTTTAACAATGCAAAGTTATGGGCAGGGCAGGCCTCAAAAATTACGCGACACAAACCATTGATTGCGAAAATCAAACATTACGGAAATGTGACGGTGTGGCGCTGGTATGCTTCCTGAAAAAGTTATTGAAATGTGACGGCTCTTCAAACCCGAGGCTGTTGCTTATCTCGGCAATATTCCAGTCGGTATGCTTAAGCAGTGCAACAGCTTCAGCTACAAGTCGTTCTTTAATAAGCGTCGTAGTAGTCTTACCTGTCGTAGTTTTTACAGCCCGGTTCAGGTGGTTTACATGTATGGCCAGGTTTTGAGCAAAGTCGCTTGCAGAGCGCAGGGTAAAGCGCTGCATAGGTGTCTCAATAGGGAACTGCCTCTCCAGTAGTTCATTGAAAATGGATGTAATGCGCGAGTTGGCATTCGGGTGGTCATACAGGCTTTCCGTTGGCTCGGTCTTTAGCGCTTTATGTATCAGCTCGTTGAGGTAGCTGCGGCACAGGTCATATTTATAAGCATAATTAGAATGCAGCTCATCATGCATCTTTTCAAAAATAGAAACTATATCCTTTTCCTGCTCTTCATTCAGGCTGTAAGATGGCTTGTTGCCCAGTGTGAACATCGGCAGGTCATTAAGGCTGCCACGCATTTTCTCAGTAAAGAAAGATGCCGTAAAAATGCAGAAATAACCGGTGGTGTCACCGGAAAGCGACTCCCATGTATAAGGTATTTGCGGGTTGAAGAACACCAGCGTAGTCCCGTTGGTCTCAATGCTTTTGTCGGCGTAGTGGTATACATTGCGCCCGCGTATAAGCGTAATCTTGTAGTAATCTCGGCGGGCATAGCGTATCTCGGTACCTGTGCTGATACAGTCTTCCATCCGGAAAACATTAAAATGCCCCACGCCGTCTTTCATATCGGGTGGCATTTGTACTACCTTCTGTTTGTAAAAGTCGGCTATACTTTCACGTTCCATATCCTTAAATTGTAAATTTCAAACAAAGATATGGAATTCTTTTGTTGAATGATTATTATATAATCCGCCACAATTACATTATTACCATCGTTATGCATATAGTCGAAGAACAGCTAAAAAGATGAACTTAAATATACCCATTGGAACGAATTTACTACGACAATGATATCTTGCCTTCAAAAGTTTTACTGGCAATTCTTATCTTAACATATTTTTCATCGACTATTGGACTCGTTAGAACTACCGTTCCATTTTTACTTATTAATGTAACTGTGGGTATATAACCAAAATTATGTTCATATATGTATTCAGCGCCATAGTCTGTGGAAATCCAATTCTCAGTTTCAATTGTATGTACGGCTCTTTTTAGAACACTCGGATTGTAATAATCTATACCGATTTGTGCAGCTACAATCGGTGCTTGTTGATAAATAAAATCGGTTAAATCCTTTTGTTTTCCAACAGGTAAATACATTGCCTTTTTATAGATGTCATCAAAATCCAATATATCTATTTCTGGATTAAAATTAATTTTAGTATTATCAATCCCTTTTATCGTATAAGTTGATTGTTTTTCAGTAAGTATGAAAATTTTTAAATTATTATATGTTTCATAAACCTTATGCTTATTACTACAAACTTTTTCAATGGTTTCTTTAACTTTTGTACTAGTTTTTGTTGCTGTCACTTGTATCCCTACTTTTGCTTGATCATCTGCAATATCAATACCTGGGAAATTTGCTTTTCTCTCATTTAGATTTGATAGTTTGAAACCGTGCGTAATATTTATAACTTCCGCGACAAAATCTTCTAGAAATTTATTTTCATCAACAAAGCCAAGTGCATTTTTACTAATAATTTCTTGTCGTAAAATATTTATAGTTTCTACAATATAATAAATATATTTTGCGCTGCTAATCATAATTATTAAGGATTAAAATTTGTCTAAGCTACTTAATATATTAAATTGAAACCAAAATATTTTCCCCATCCCACAGTTATCATTACAGGCATCAATTTTGCTATCTTTGAAGAAATCTGTTTACGCATGCTTTTACGAAAACTTTATATACTCCTTATACTATTGGTCACCCCGATGCTTGCCAATGCATCGATGATACTGCTGCCGATGGATGAGTCCACACAGCAAAACCACCTTAAGGCTTACGGCATTACCTATTGGGCGCTTGATAAGAGCTACAAAGTAAGCTGGCTGCTCAATTACAGAGGCGGGTCGTTCCTTTTGCCGGATGCTGATGCTGTGCGCCGCGAGTGCCAGATACGCGGGGTGAGCTTTGAGGTACTGAGCGACGGTGCTGCCAATGCTATCCTTGACGAAATAAGTAGTCCGAGCCAAAACATGGAAACGGTAGTGCTTGAAAAAGCGCCAAAGATTGCCGTATATACACCAAAAGGTAAACAGCCATGGGATGATGCTGTGACACTGGTTTTGACCTATGCTGAAATTCCGTTTACACCTATATATGATGAAGAAGTATTGGGCGATGCGCTGCTGTTGTATGACTGGCTGCACCTTCACCATGAAGACTTTACAGGGCAGTATGGTAAGTTCTTTGGGGCGTACCGTAACTCGCCGTGGTACATTGAGCAAAAGCGTGATGCTGAAGCCCTGGCTGCAAAATTGGGTTATAGCAAAGTGAGTGAGGCAAAACTGGCAGTGGCTACTAAGATACGCAACTTCGTTATTGGCGGCGGATTTATGTTTGCCATGTGCAGCGCCACCGACAGTTTTGATATTGCCCTCGCTGCAGAGGGTGTCGACATCTGCGAGCCGATGTTTGACGGAGACCCGAGCCAGCCAAACTACCAGGCGGCTATAGACTATGGTAAATCTTTTGCGTTTAAAGACTATATACTGGAGCGCAATCCTGTAGTTTATGAATTCAGTGATATTGACACTACCCAGAAAAGGAGCATCCCGCCGGATAGTGATTACTTTACCCTGATGGAATATTCGGCTAAATGGGACCCGATACCTTCTATGCTTTGCCAGAACCATACCCAGCTGGTTAAAGGCTTTATGGGCCAGACCACCGCTTTTGATGGGGAAAAGGTAAAATCAAGTGTACTCGTTATGGGTGAGTGCAAGCTGAATGGCGAAGCGCGCTACATACACGGCACCAAAGGCAAAGGAATGTTTACCTACTACGGCGGCCATGACCCTGAGGATTATCAGCACAGGGTAGGAGATGCCCCTACCGTACTCGACCTTCACCCGAACTCACCGGGCTACAGGCTTATCCTCAACAACGTGCTTTTCCCGGCAGCAAGGAAGAAGAAATTGAAAACGTAGTCAACAATTACGAATTATGAATTACGAATTACGCGCGGATATACTTTTGATATTTGTGATTTGGTGCTTCTAATTTGAAATTTGTAATTTGTAATTCGTAATTAAATCTATTTCTCATCATCATTATTCCGGTGGTCAATGTTCAGCTTGTCTTTCTTCAGGTCGTAAATGTCATATTTACTCATTACGTGCAGCGTTACATTCTCAATTGATATAGCCTCGCCATCATCAATATCGTTAAAGTTAGAGTCTTTAATACAGCGGCCATCTACAATAATTACCATGCCGGGGCCTATGGCTTCCATTTTTTGGTTGTGAATAAGTAATGCAGCATTCTCTTCAAGCCCTATGCCCAGCAGGCGCGGGTTACCTACAATAATCTGCAGCAGGCGCCCTATGCGCCCCCGGGTTACAAAGTGAGTATCTATAATTACATTGTTGATAAAGCCAAGTCCGCTGGTGACACGCACTTTTCCTTTAAAGAGAGATGCTTCAGTAGTCCCCTGGAAAACCATATTGTTTGATGCTGATGCCGCACCGGCCGAACTTCCCGCATAGACAAAATCTTCCTTCTCATATTTGTCGTGCAGCATGCTGAGGAAAGGCGTGCCGCCAAGAATGCTGGTAAGCCGCATCTGGTCGCCGCCTGTTACCATCACGATATCGGCTGCTTTCAGGCGTTTCAGGAATTTTTCTTCATAGGCTTCCTCCCGGGTAGTGATATTCATGATATCACTGTTATTGGCATCAAGCCTTGCAAAAGCTTTTTTATAATCATCGCCAAGCTCTTCCGCTTCAAGTGAGGCGGTGGTCAGTATTTCAATCCTTGACTTTTCCTTTTTAACCGATTCGTCAACTATCCTCCGCAGAATCCCGTTCTCATAGTAATCATCAACGGCAATATCACTGTCATACCGCTGCCTGTCTTCACCCTTATCTTCAGCCCCGCCAACAATAACAAGTTTTCCTTTAGCCATTTTTTAAATTTTGATGTTTGTGTAATCAAAGTTACATCGGTGGTTTGTAGGAAATTGATAAAGTTTTGCTAATGTTTATTGAATTAACAGTGTCCCCCGGTTAATTTGTGATATCAATATCGCAATACAACGTTTCGGTATAATTGTGTAAAACGTTAACAATTGTTATAGGCGAACTTTGATTAAAGGACAACACACATCCAAACTAAATAATAACCAAAATGAAAATCTTAAAATTGCAGGTGCTTCGCGGGGCGAACATCTGGAGCAGCTACAGGAAGAAACTGATACAAATGCGCCTTGACCTGGAAGAGCTGGAAAACTACCCGACTGATAAGATTCCCGGATTTAGAGAACGCCTGCAGGCTATGCTGCCTACAATGATTGAACATGAATGCAGCGAGGGGCACCGCGGCGGGTTCTTTCTTCGTGTGGAGCTTGGCACCTGGATGGGGCATGTAATTGAGCATATAGCCCTTGAGATACAATCACTTGCCGGTATGGAAGTAGGTTACGGGCGTACGCGCTCTACGAAAGAAACCGGGGTATACAACGTAGTCTTTGCTTATACTGATGAAGAAGCCGGACTTTACGCCGCCAAAGCTGCCGTAAAAATTGCTGAAGCATTGATTAATGATGAGCCGTATAACCTTGATGCAGATATTGAACAGCTAAAGAAGATATGCCACTATAACTGCCTTGGCCCAAGTACACTAAGCATCGTGACTGAAGCTGCAAGGCGCGGCATACCACACATACGCGTCGGGACTGACAGTACCATACAGTTGGGCTACGGCGCTAAGCAAATGCGTTTCCAGGCTACAACTACCTGCAAAACCAACGTAATGGCGGTTGAGCTGGCCTGCAATAAAAAGAAAACCAAGGAGATACTGGAGCGCTCATCTGTTCCTGTACCGTCAGGAGCTATCTGCAGCAGCGAAGAAGAGTTGATGGCAGCCGCTGAGAAATTCGGTTACCCATTGGTAATAAAGCCATTAAATGGCAACCAGGGTAAAGGCGCTACCATCAATATCACAAGTTGGGATGAGATGCTGCCGGCGCTTGCCTTTGCCCAAAAATACAGCCACAATGTAATCGTTGAGAAATACATTTCAGGGTTCGATTTCCGTATGCTGGTGGTTGACAATAAGTTTGTTGCCGCCGCCAAGCGCGTACCTGCCAATGTAAAAGGCAATGGGATCGACTCAATTGAAAAGCTTATCGCAAGGGTAAACAAAGACCCGAAACGCGGCAATGGCCACGAGAACATGCTTACCAAGATCACTGTTGACCACGATACAGAAGGCATGCTTGCTAAATATGGCTATACCCTAGAGTCAGTACCTTATTCAGGTGAAATTGTTTACCTGAAATCTACCGCAAACCTCAGCACCGGCGGGCATAGTGAAGATGTGACCGACCTTGTGCATCCCGATAACATTGCCCTTGCTGAGAGGGTAGCACGCATTATAGGACTTGACATTTGCGGGGTTGACCTGATGGCTGAATCGCTCGACAGGCCGATTACTGAAACCGGCGGGGCCGTGATTGAGGTAAACGCCGCACCGGGCTTCCGCATGCACCTGGCACCGACAATTGGCAAATCGCGCAACGTGGCTGCACCAGTGGTTGATATGCTTTTCCCTGACGGAAATACCGGCCGCATACCTGTTATCGGCGTTACCGGTACCAATGGTAAGACCACCACAACCCGACTGTTGGCGCACATCGCTAAGAATTCAGGCTTTAAAACAGGCTTCACCACTACCGACGGTATCTATATTGACGGTAAGATGATGGAGAAGGGCGACACCACCGGCCCGATTAGCGCCCAATACATTTTGCGAGACCCGTCGGTTGAGTTTGCGGTGTTAGAGACTGCACGTGGCGGTATGCTGCGCTCAGGGCTTGGGTATGACCAGTGTGATGTTGGTGTAATCACAAATATTAAAGAAGACCACCTTGGCCTTAACGATATACACACGCTTGATGACCTTGCCGAAGTGAAAAGCATTGTGGTGAAGAATGTGCGCAAAGATGGCTGGGCGATTTTGAATGCTGAAGATAAATATTGCCGCAGGATTGCCCGTGAGCTCGACTGTAACAAGGCGTATTTCGCGCTTAATGAAGATGACGAGATTGTACAGGCGCTTATTGCCAAAGGCCGCACAGTTGCCATTTTTGAAAACGGTTACATCACGATATGTGAAGATGGCAACCGCACCCGCATTATCAACGTGGAAGATGTGCCGCTTACACAGGGTGGTAAAGTAAAGTTCATGATTGCCAATGCGCTTACTGCTGCGCTGGCGGCCTATAAGAGCGGCTTTACGCCGATGCAGATTGCCGCTGCCATGAAAACCTTTATGCCAGGCGCCGATTCAACTCCGGGCCGTATGAACCTGTTTGAGTTCCGCCGCTTTAAGGTAATGGTTGATTATGCACATAACCCACACGGTTTTGAGGCTATTGAAGATTACCTGAAAAACGTATCGGCCCGTAAGAAGATAGGCGTGATTGCCGGGGTGGGAGACAGGCGCGATGAAGATATTAAAGAATGTGCCGTGATTGCCGCGCGTATGTTTGACCACGTGATCATCCGTCAGGATAAAGACCTTCGCGGCCGCACATGTGATGATATTAACCGCCTGCTGCTTGACGGACTGAAGCAGACGAACCCTGCGATAACCTATGAAATGATTGAAGACGAAAAAGAAGCAATGCATCACGCGCTTAACATAGCTGACGAAGGCGACTTTGTGGTGGAGCTAACCGAAGCGATAACCGATGTTATAGGCGTGATAAAAGAACACCTCGCAAAGGAAGAGAAAGAAGCTGAAGCCCATGTGCAATCGGCTTAATAATACAAATTCAAACTAAATTCCGGAAAAGCCATGCTGTTATAGTGTGGCTTTTTTGTTCTTCCATTTCGAGCGAAGTGCAACGGAGTCGAGAAATCTCTTTTAGGAACACGGATTTGACAGATTCAACAGATTATCACAGATTTTTTTTGAAACGCTGATGACGCGGATTCGACGGATATCTTATAGGGCAGTTATTTGCTAATTTCCATTTGCATAATAATCATTTATTCATAAAGGGCTTATTTCTAATTTGTTAATAATATGTTTATAAATTAAAGCTATTGATTACCGATATTTAATAGATTTTTTCTATTTTTATAAAAAATGATATTCTGTAATTATGAACGAAACGGACACAAAAGAATTATTAGGGAGGTTAGAGGAAATATCTGAAACCTTAATTAAGCTTCAAACTTTCTTTGAAGAAAGTGGAATAAAGGATAATCTTAGCAGTATTTCAAAGCGGCTAAAGAAAATCGAAGCAAGATTAAATTAAAGTCCTTTTGAAAATTGATAGCCATTTCTAAATGAGGTGGCTAAATTGTTATATTCGTTAAAAATTTTTTGATGTATGGTCCTCATAGATAACAGCCAATTACCTAATTGGGCAGATTTTTTACAAGTTATAATTGCTGCTATTGGTATGATTGCTGCTATCATTGGTGCTTATAAATTGATTGCGCGTGATAGGCAACGCGAAGCGGAAATTAAAAGTTTGTCTAATATCGCAAAGCAACTAGGGGATTTACAAGTCCTTAATGAAAAACGCTATGTTGACAGTAAAATTCCTCATCTTCAAATCCAATGTAGAATACATGAAGACTTTGGTAGTTATTTTTTATTCTTTAAAAATATAAACCCTAATGCTCAGATAACACAATATTCAAAAGAAGATTCACGAGGGTATAAATTTAGCTTGGTCAAAAGAGGAATAACTGATGTAGGTAACAGTCAAGAATTTTCATTCGGAATAACAGCGATTAAAAAAGAAGATTTTTATGTAACCATGAAATATATCGTTGATGGTAAATATCAATATAGCCAAGAACTTTATATTTACTATTACATCGATAAATATGTAGTTGACCCACATTCTATTTTCTATCTAGGAATTGATGAAAGTGCAGTTTAAATAGTTACTCTCAAGGGGCAACCTAACCTCACTTACTATCAAAATCCGCCAAACCCGCGTCATCTACGTTCCATTTTGGGCAACTTTATCTTTCCGTTAAGAATCATTGCAAAACATCATTTGTAACTTAGGGCATCAGATAAAACCCTACCATGAAAAAGTTATTGCTGATGCCATTGCTTATGCTGTTTATCCATTGCAATGACAATAAGAAAACTGAAACCACTGCGTCTCATTCTGCCGATACCGTTACATTGGAAGATCCTCCGAAAATGGACAGCGATCCTGAAGCGGAGAGTCCGGTGTTAGACGAGGCTTCCGAAACCCCAACCGACCCTATTGCCACTATACGCAAACGCGTGGAGTACATCAACACTGCCAATCTTGAAAAGAAGCATTACGAGTTTATGTGCGACGAAAAGATGATGGTAGACTACTTTTATGATAACGGCGAGCTGGTGAAAGTAGCGGTTGATTTCGGCACAGTAGGCGACGTGTATGCCAGAGAAGGCTACTATTAAGATAACGGAAAACTTATCTTTAATTACGAGTTTACAGAGGGCGGCCCTGCATGTGAAGGCTGTATTGAAAAGCATGAATACCGCACCTATGTTCATGACGACAAAGCCATTAAATACATCAAAGACAAAAATGTAGAGCAATGCCGTACGTGCGAATTCGGGCCGAAGTCACGCCAATACAAAGTGCTGAAAGCTAAAACGCAGGACGAGGTCAAGGCGGCGTTGTGCCGTTAAGCCGGGAACGTACATGCCCGAATGGTACAGCCGGGGATTAAACAGATTTAACCGATTGACACAGATTTTAAATCCTGAACATCTGTTAGATCTGTTCAATCTGTGTTGCTAATTTTTTCCAGTATTTCAAAGAACGCTTTTGCAAAACTTTGAAAACTTTCAACGGACTCAAGACCTAAAACCCAAAACCAAATACCTGACTGCAAAGTTACGACCATCCATCAGAACCATCATTACAAAACCCTTTCAAAAAGTCACCGTTCATCGATTATTTCGTTAACATAAAAAACTGTTAAGGAAAATGGTTATGCTGCACCTCAAAACCGGAAGTGAGCAGGCAAATTTCATTGTTAGTTACTTTTCAGAAAACTATAAAATGTAACATACTGAAAATCAAAGGCTGCGTATCATGAGAAAATGTAGTGTTTTTGGCAATTGAAAGCAGTAAAAAGTAGTGAATTATAAACGTTAAAATTTGCTGTAACAGCTTACCTCAATCCCTTTGATTTTCTAATGAAATAGCTATTGTAATTGAAGTTGCTTTCTGCTATCTTTGCCACTTGTAAATTCTTAAATAAATGATAAATATTACATTGCCGGACGGTTCGGTTAAAAAGTTCGACGCAGGCGTAACTCCGCTTGATGTCGCGATGAGCATTAGTGAAGGGTTGGCGCGGAATGTTATTTCCGCTTCATTTAACGGTACCACCGTTGAGACGAAAACCCCACTGACGACCGACGGTTCGCTTGTACTTTTTACATGGAATGACAAAGAAGGCAAGAAGGCTTTCTGGCACTCGAGCTCTCACGTTATGGCTCAGGCTTTACAGGAGCTTTACCCGGGTGTGAAGCTTACTATTGGCCCGGCGATTGACAACGGTTTTTACTATGATGTTGACTTTAACGGCCACCAGATTACAGATAAAGATTTTAAAGCCATTGAAGATAAATTCCTCGCTATAGCCCGTGATAAACATGAGTTTACGATGCGTTCGGCTACAAAAGCTGAGGCGCTTGAAATGTATAAAAAAGAAGAAAACCCGTACAAAACCGAGCTGATTGAAAACCTCGAAGATGGTACAATTACCTTCTGCGACCACTCTACTTTTACCGACCTTTGCCGTGGCGGACACATACCTAACACAGGCATTATCAAGGCTTTCAAGGTAATGAGCGTAGCGGGGGCCTACTGGCGCGGCGACGAAAAAACAACAAGCAACTGACTCGCGTTTACGGTATATCGTTCCCGAAACAAAAAGACCTTACCGAATATCTTGAGCTTTTGGAAGAGGCTAAACGCCGCGACCACAGGAAGTTAGGTAAAGAACTTGACCTGTTTGCGTTCAGCAGCAAAGTGGGGCAGGGGCTGCCTTTATGGTTGCCAAAAGGTGCTGCACTTCGCGACAGGCTGGAGCAATTCTTGAAAAAAGCGCAGAAAAAGGCTGGTTATGAGCAGGTTGTAACGCCGCATATCGGTTCGAAGGAACTTTATGTAACATCAGGCCACTACGCAAAATATGGCGCCGACAGCTTCCAGCCGATATCTACACCTGCTGAGGGTGAGGAGTTTATGCTGAAACCGATGAACTGTCCGCACCACTGCGAGATATTCAATACCAAGCCATGGAGCTACAAAGACCTGCCGAAGCGTTATGCCGAGTTCGGAACCGTATATCGTTACGAACAAAGTGGTGAGCTTCACGGACTTACACGTGTACGCGGGTTCACTCAGGATGATGCGCACATCTTCTGTACGCCGGACCAGCTGGATGCTGAGTTTAAGAATGTGATCGACCTTGTGCTTTATGTTTTCGGATCGCTTGGTTTTGAAGACTTTACCGCACAAATTTCGCTTCGTGACCAGGAGAATCGCGATAAGTATATCGGCTCTGATGAAAACTGGGAAAAGGCTGAAAATGCGATAATTAACGCTGCGAAAGACAAAGGCCTGAACACGGTAGTTGAGTACGGTGAGGCTGCATTTTACGGCCCTAAGCTCGACTTTATGGTGAAAGATGCCCTTGGCCGCCAATGGCAGCTGGGTACAATCCAGGTAGATTATAACCTGCCTGAACGTTTTGATTTAACATACAAAGGCGCTGATAATGAACTGCATAGGCCGGTAATGATACATCGTGCGCCTTTCGGTTCAATGGAGCGTTTCATAGCGATTTTGCTTGAGAATACTGCCGGTAACTTCCCGCTTTGGCTTATGCCGGAGCAGGCTATCGTGCTGTCTCTTAGCGAGAAATATGAAAATTATGCTAAAAAAGTTTTACAATTGCTGGAAAATCACGACATTCGCGCCCTAATTGACAACCGCAACGAGACTATCGGCAAGAAAATACGTGAAGCCGAGGTGCAGAAGTTGCCGTTTATGCTGATTGTAGGCGAGGAAGAGGAGAAGAACGGGACGATTTCTGTTCGCCGCCACGGTGATGCCGGCAAGAGTAACCAAAGCATGACGGTTGAAGAATTTGCGGCTGTAGTACAGCAGGAAATAGACAAAACACTGAAACAATTTTAAGGTTTAATTTAAATTTTTAAAGCCATAGCTATAAGAAACAACAGGGGGCCACAGCCCCGCGTGGAAAAGAAAGACGCTCACAGGATCAACCAGCTTATCCGGGTACCGGAAGTAAGGCTTGTGGGCGAGAATATTGAGCCGGGCGTTTACAAGACGTCTCAGGCGCTGCAATGGGCAGAAGAGCAGGAGCTTGACCTTGTGGAGATATCTCCCAATGCCGCACCGCCCGTATGCAAAATAATGGACTATAAGAAGTTCCTTTATGAGCAGAAGAAGCGTGATAAGATGCTGAAAGCCAAGTCAACGCAGATTACTGTAAAGGAAATCCGCTTCGGCCCGCAGACAGACGAGCACGATTATGAGTTCAAGCGCAAGAATGCAGAGAAATTCCTGAAGGAAGGCTCTAAGCTTAAAGCGTTTGTATTCTTTAAAGGGCGCTCAATCATCTACAAAGACCAGGGGCAGATATTGCTGCTGAGGCTTGCGCAGGACCTTGAAGAATTCGGAAAGGTAGAAAGCATGCCGGTACTTGAAGGGAAAAGGATGATCATGTTCATCGCACCTAAAAAGAAAGCGAAATAATTGAGTTAAAATGTTGAAAGTTAAAATGTTTGAAAGTTGCCAAACGGAACTTTTGAAACAATCAACATTAAAACTTTACAACAAAAATAAGTAAGTAAGATAAATTAAAATACAGGAAGAAAATGCCTAAAATGAAAACTAAATCCAGTGCCAAAAAGCGCTTTAAAGTGACTGGCTCTGGTAAGATCAAAAGGAAGCACGCTTTCAAGAGTCACATCCTGACAAAGAAATCGAAGAAGCGTAAGCTTGCCCTTACTCATGCTGCACTGGTTCACCCAACAGATGAGAAGAGCGTAAAACAGCAGTTAAGATTAATCTAAGCCGCTGTTCGGTTAAAACAAGTAATAACCCTGGAGCATGGCCAATTTAAGTTTCCGCACAAACCGGAACGCCTGCTACAAAACACATCAAAATTATGCCAAGATCAGTAAATTCAGTAGCTTCACGCGCTCGCAGAAAGAGAGTATTGAAGCAGGCCAAAGGTTTCTTTGGCCGTCGTAAAAACGTTTGGACAGTAGCCAAAAACGCGGTAGAAAAAGCAATGGTTTATGCTTACCGCGACAGAAAACAAAAGAAAAGAAACTTCCGCGCACTTTGGATTATGCGTATTAATGCAGGTGCAAGGCTTCACGGAATGAGCTATTCTCAATTTATGGGTAAAGTAAAAGGTGCAGGTATCGAATTGAACCGTAAGGTTCTTGCCGACCTAGCCATGAACCACCCTGAAGCGTTTGCTGCGATAGTAAACCAGGTTAAATAAAGAACGTTTTATAAACAATATATTTATCTTACTTATTTAAAAGAGCCCGCACAGCAATGTGCGGGTTTTTTGATTTAATACTATTCCACTTTATTATTCTTCGCTCGATTAAAATATCGTAATACTAACTGAGCGTTGGCTTTCTCAGTTTTTCCACCTTTAGAATATGGTATTATGTGGTCAACCTCTGAATCTTCTATCGCCAATATTTTTTGTTTTGATATACTACAGTATGGGTTTGAATTAAATAATTCTTCTTTTATAGAATAGGGAAATGTTCTTTGTTGGTACGATTTGTCTCCTATAACTTTTTCGAGCATATCCATATATGTTTTGAATCTCTTTTTGACATTGTCTGTATCAGAGGTTTTGAAACCTATCACTTCCTGAAACTTATTATCTTCAATCATCAGTTGGAGAAGACCCTCTCTAATAAGATCTGCATTTGAGAGAACTTCATTTTTAGAGAAGTTGACAAATCCAACCATTTGTAAGTCGAACAATGCCATATTAAGTTGTTGTGTCCATTTGCCTGGCTCAGCATCTGTTCCGGGTAAATATCTTCTAAACGCCTTGTCTCCAAAAACTGTCTTAACAAGATCCTATGCAATGTTCGAATCGATTTTTATACTCAATCTGTTTTTCTTTACTGATGTTCTTATTATCCCGTAACTCTTTGTTACAGAATTGTTTCATGGAAGATTTGTAATTTAGATATGATTTTTCAGATATTGCTAAAAATCGTAAAATCATACCTCTGTAAATCATTCTGTTCTTATAGTTAGGCTTTTGAATTAGAGTGTTAAAGGTAGAATTTTCACTTAACTCCGCTAAAAGTTTTATATAGTTTCCACGATATACAGTATTTCTAATTTCATCCTCATTCAATTTTGTTGAACCAGTGTTTAGTCTTTCGAATATTTCAAACTTGATATCTTCATTTGATTCTTTTTAATTATTATTGAATGAAGAGTCGTTGTTTTAATTTTTGTCTGTTGGTCTTTATCTAAATCATTATATTTTTTTCGATTTAAATCTGATAAAACTTTCAAGCCACTTAGTTTAAATTCATCCCCATTTGGAAATTTTCCATCCAGAAACGAAAGAAATGAAGTTAATCTCTGCTGTCCGTCAATCACAGAATACGATCCATCTTTCTCTTCCGCCAAATAAATTACTGGTATTGGCACATCTAGTAAAATTGATTCAATCAAACGGCTGGCAATTTGTGCTGAAGCAACATAATTTCTTTGATACTCTGGCTGTAATGCAAGTTCATTATCTTGCCTCATGCTTAGGAATTCTCTTATCGAGAAATCTTTGGCTTGCCATACAATTTTTCTGTCTACGTTTCCAATATCTAACGAGTCGTCTTCTTGATCATAAAACTGATCTGATTCAATATTTTGAATTGTCTCTGTAACTAAATTAGGGTGTTCCAAATCTGACATAATTGGTAGGTTATGGTTAATTTTGACTAATGTATAAATCTAAATTTATTTCTAATAAAAAAATGTATTTTTTTAACATAAGTATCTAAGAATTGTCATTCAAATATTTTTATTATTAGCTTAAAGAGCGTTGTATATAAAAATGTTATTATTAAGGAACTAGTATGTATTAGGATTTTCTCAAGATTTTGCCTGCAATATTTGACCGTAAAGTTCTAGCCGACCTAGCCATGAACCACCCAGAAGCGTTTGCTGCGATAGTAAACCAGGTTAAATAAAGAACGTTTTATAAACAATATATTTATCTTACTTATTTGAGAAACCCGCACAGAAATGTACGGGTTTTTGTTTTATGACACGTAAGTTTTTTACGATTAATTCAAAAATTGGTAGTTTATTTTACATTTGAATATGTTAAAATTTATCTTTATTGCATATTTCTTAAAGAAGTGCATTTCACCGAGTATTTAGCGCAGTTTATCGATGTAAATCTTAAAGTTCATTAACTACTATGCCCGGGTAGCTTATTTTGTATCATCTAAATGATGAATGATATGGAAATGAACTACTTAAAAAGACTTTTTAAACTTGCAGGGTTTGTTCAGAATGTTGCTGATAGTAAATTTAGAAAGCGTTTATCTGCTGCTTATCTTTTCGGTCTGTTTACAACTGCTGCCACAATACCGGCAGCTGCCCAGACAACCGTTTTCAGTGAAGATTTCAATATTTCGAGAGGTACGTCTTACACTACCGTAAACGGCCCTGTGGGTACCAGCCCTACGTGGACTATGCTGAGAAGCGGCACCGACTTCGGGGCACGTATAAACTCAGGTATCCTCTCACTTACAGGCGATGCTACAACATCCGGAAATCTTGCGGGCTGGGTATTAGCATCTACGCCCACTACAGCATTTTCAAATTTGTACAACCCTATACTTAATGCAAACTTTGGGCAGGTAACATGGACGTTCAACATGCGCCAGTCACGCTCAAACCCTTCAGGGCCCGCATCAAGCTATTACGCCAGTGCCTTTATCCTTGCGGGTACATCAAGTACAACTGCAACTACCGGCAGTGGTTATGCGGTTATCTTCGGGCAGTCTGGCAGCACAGATCCTATCCGAATCATCCGTTATTCGGCAGGGCTTCGCACATCCACCAACGTACTTACCACAATCAATGCATCATCAGATATTGGTAACGAATATCTAAGCTATAAAGTTGTTTATACCCCAAGTACAAACCTTTGGCAGGTATATGCCAGGATTGATGGTACATCTTTCCAGGATCCGGATACAGGATCTTTAACCCTTGTAGGTTCGGGCGTAAACAGCGCTTCAACCGGAACTTCGCTCCCGCTTATGGGCGCTTTCTGGAATGCCGGCATACGCACAAATCAGTCTGCATCATTTGATAATATTAAAGTAGCTGTAACCGAGCCTGACCTGATATCCCTTTCACCTACATCAAGAATTGCCAATACCGGGGCATTTACCCTTACTTTGAACGGTACCGGCTTTACATCAAATTCAGTTGTGCGATGGAACGGGTCAAACCGTACCACAACTTTTGTATCGGCAACACAGCTTACGGCTTCAATACCGGCAACAGATATAACATCGGCAGGTTCTGCCACCATAACTGTAGCTACAGGAAATTCGGTGACAGATCCGCTTACGTTTATTATAGACCCGCCCGCTGTACCATCAGTTTCTACAAATACAAACACCATCCCGAGGCTTTTTACTACAACCGGTACGGCATCATCTGCACAATCATTTACCGTTACAGGCAGTAACCTTACCAGTGATGTAGTTGTAACAGCACCGGCAAATTTTGAGATTTCGCAAACCAGCGCCACAACGGGCTTTGCCGATTCACAAAATCTTTTACGTTCCGGTACAACACTTGCTACTTCACCAGCCACTATCTATATTCGTTTAAAGGCATCTGCCGCTCCGGCATTATATTCAGGAAACGTTACAGTTGCTTCAACCGGGGCATCTTCAAAAACAGTCGCCGTTACGGGTACTGTATATGCTGCTGAGCCAACCACATCTGATAGTGCACTTACCTTTTCAAACCCTACATCAATATCGTTTACTGCTTCGTGGACAAACGGAAATGGCTCAAACCACCTTGTGCTGGTACGGGCGGGAAGCGCTGTAAACGCCACTCCGGCCGATGGTACAGGCTATACTGCTTCAGCGACTTTTGGGGCCGGGTCAGAAATTGGCACGGGAAATTTTGTAGTGTATAACGGCACTGGCAATACAGTTACCATAACCGGGCTTTCACCTGCAACCACTTATTTTGTGTCGGTTTTCGGCTTTAACGGCAGCGGAGGTACCCAAAACTATAAGATAACCATCCCGGCTACCGGCAGCAGGCTTACGCTTAATGCCCCTGTAGGATTGCAGATAAATAATGCCAACGTTGTAAACAGGATTGATTTTGATGCATCTGTTGAAGGTGTAAATAACAGCGCATTTGCAGGCGGAGGCATGAATACAGCGCCGGGTATGGGAGAACTTAATTCTAACGCCTGGGCTTTTGCAGGCTTTGCAGACGGAAATATTAATTTTGGAGGGCAAAGCATTGAAGATTCCGATTCGTATGAAAACGGAGTTTCTGATGGCGGAGTTACTGACGCCGGCGTTTATGCCTTTGAAGTGCAGCCCAACAATTATGCCCTGGGTTTCCAGCCGGGTACGGGTAATTTTGCGCCGGGCAGTGTAACCCTTCGTTTCCAGAACCAGACAGCATCTACCGTAACAAGCATAAGCATTGGCTATAAAGTATATGTGTACAATGATGCTGCAGGGTCAAACAGCCTTAACTTCAGCCATTCGGCAAACAATACAACCTATACAGCTGTAACTGCGCTTGACCATACTACGCCTGCTGCCGCAGATGCAGTACCGGGCTGGAAAGCTTACTATAAAGTTGTGACACTTACCGGGCTAAGCGTGGCTTCAAATGCTTACTACTATGTAAGGTGGAGTGGTGCAACAGTATCAGGCACCGTGTTTGATGAAGTAGCTATTGACGATATTTCAATTGTTGTAAACCCTACCACAGCATTTGCATCATTTGCAGGAAATGCCGAGACGTTTGTTGTTGCCGGCAATGCCGATCTTTCAGGTGCAGTAAGTGTGGCAGGAAATATCTCTTTCCTGAATAGCAGCAAGCTAAGCATAGGCGCCAATACCCTTACGCTAAGCGGTACTGTTACCAATACAACAACCGGCGGGCTTAGGGGCAGCGCATCATCAAACCTTATTGTAAATGGCGCCATTAGCCCAACATTAAGTTTTGACCAGACAACTCCGGGTACAACCAACCTGTTCAATAATTTTAGCGTACTTACAACAACAGCTAATACTGTAACGGCAGATAACGCATTTGCGGTAAACGGAAGTTTAACCGTTGATACGGGGCAGACGCTGAATATGGGTGCAAATACACTTACCGGTAACCTAACCACGATTTCAAACAGCGGTACAGTCACCAGCCAGAATACTTCGGCAACACCGTTTACTTCCGGAAAAAACTGGGGTAGTGCCGGTACGGTAATACTTAACGCAACAGCTGCGCAAACACTGGTTGCAGGTACATATAACAATGTAACAATAAGTAATGCAGCAGGAGCAACGGCAACAGGCAACCTCACAGTAAATGGCGTGCTGCACCTGCCAAATGCCAACCCATCAGCAACAGCGGGAAGCCTTGCTACAGGCAACAATGTTTTGACAATGGGCGCTAATGCCACAAATACGGGTGTGGGTGATGTAAGCGGTATTATCAAGCGTATATCAATCTCATCAAATATATTGTATACATTCGGTCACCCACAAACAGCAATCATTTTTCCGCCAACAGGTACATTGCCTACCGAGCTTACAATGAAAACCGTATTAGGAAGCGCACCGGCAGGAAAAAGTGACGGTATATTGCGTACCTATGATTTTATACGAGTAGGCGGATCAGGTACTAAAGCGATAATCAAAGCACATTATCTTGACTCTGAACTTAACGGAAATACTGAAAACAGGCTGGTTGACTGGGTGGTGCAGGTATCGCCACCGGCTGTACTGGAACAAAGCCGTACAAACTATGATACAACCGAAAACTTTGTAGAACTTGCCAACGTTAACATTGCTTTCTTTGATACAGTATTTGGCAATAAGCTGCTTACGCTGGCAAACTCGCAGGTAACAGGCTCAGTGTGGAACGGGTCTGTAAGCGACTCATGGGTTACCAGCGCCAACTGGACACCCAATGCAGTACCAAATGCAAATACACAGGTTATAATACCAGGCGGAAGGCCTAACTATCCTGTACTGGCCCCAAATGTTGAGTTAAGGACACTTACCATTGAAGCCGGTGCAACTGTTACATCTCCGGCTGATGTTCAGCTTACAATAAATGGTGATACAGGTGCGTGGATCAACAATGGTACATTCAACCCGGGGACAGGTACAAGTGCCGTGATTTTTACAAACACGTATGATGACCCTTCAACCACGCTTGATGACGCCAATGATGTTACCATAGCAGGTACAACAACTTTTAACAACATCACGGTGGGCGCCCTTGCCACGCTCAGGCCGGTTACAAATAACTATATGAGCATTGCCGGTACATTTACCAAAACGGGCAGCTTTATTGTAGGGTCAGTGCAAAATAGTGTAGCGTATACTGGTACTAACCAGACTATTGTTGTGCCAAACGGCGTTACCACAGCATATGATAACCTTATAATAAACGGTACGGGAACGATATTCCCTTCAGCATTAAATGTAAATGGTGATTTTATAACAAACCAGGCCGTAAACCTTTCTTCAACTACGATAACGCTGGCAGGCTCTGTAGACAACCAGACTGTAGGCGGAACTGTTGCACCGGCATTCAGTAACCTTACGGTGAATAAAGCTTTCGGAGAAGTGGTGCTATCACAAAATGCAAGTATTTCAGGTACGTTAACCCTTACCCAGGGATTATTCAACATTGGCAATTATAACCTTACGCTTGGCGCTAATGCTGTGGCCGGAACATTCTCAACATCAACTATGATTGTAGCCGATGGTACTGGTGTTGTACGTAGGCCATATACAGGTACAGGCTCATACTTTTTCCCAATTGGTGAGAAAACGAGCAATACCTCTTATTCGCCAATTGCGGTAAATATTACTTCAGGAACATTTAATAATGCTTTTGTTGCTGTTAATGTTGTTGATGCCACACACCCTAACAATTACAATACAACTAATTATTTTACACGCTACTGGAATGTTACGCAGACAGGTATAACCAACGCAGTGGCAACAATTACCGGTAATTATATAACAGGTGATGCTGTAGGGGGAGAGGCGGCATTATCTGCAGCCCAGCTGAACGGTACATTTAATGCTGTTACAAACCCATGGGTTAAGTTTAGCCCGCTTTCAGCAAATACGCTTACGGCAACCGGCGCAACGCTTACAGCAGGCCAGACATCATATTTCAGTGCTATAGCGGGTAGCAATATCGTTATTAATATTGCCGGGGCAGGTTCTTATTGCCAGGGTGATGCTATAATGTTTGCAGCCGAAGTAACGGGCGGTACTGCACCATATACCTACCTGTGGTCAGACTCTTTAGGTACGGCATCAACAGCAATGCCTTCAATTTCAGCTGGAGGTACATACAACTATACTTTAACTGTTCGTGACGCTAACGGGCAGACAGCTACAGCCAACGCGCAGGTTATTGTTTCTGTCCCTGCGGTCGCGGGTACGCTTTCGGCAGGTAGTGTAATATGTCCGGGCGCTCCGGCCAACCCTATAACTGTAAGCGGCTATACCGGAAGCATTTTACGTTGGGAACGCGCATTAACCACCGAGTTCACTGCAGTTACATTTATCAATAGCACATCGGCAACGTTAAGTTCAGCAGAAATTGGCAGCCTTACTTCTACAAGATACATCAGGGCGGTAATACAAAACGGATCATGCCCGCCGGTTTATACACAACCTGTTGAAATACTTATAGAGTCTACAACATGGAATGGTTCAGCCTGGAGCAACGGTGTGCCAACAGCAACAAAAGGTATTATATTTACAGGTAACTATACTGCAACAGCAGATATACAAGCTTGCAGCATGACAGTAAATAATGGTGCTGTTGTAGTTATACCTTCTGCAACAACAGTAACCCTTAATGGTGCAATTACCGTAAATAGCGGAAGCTTCACCCTGAAAAACAATGCCAACCTGTTGCAGCTTACCAATGTTGCCAACTCAGGAAACATTATTGTAGAGCGCGAGAGTTCACCGCTTTACAGGCTTGATTATACAATGTGGTCAAGCCCGGTTACAGGCACAAAAACACTGCAGGAGTTTTCTCCGGCAACAATGTCAGACCGTTTCTTTACGTATAATACCGCTACTAATCAATTCAGTTCTGTAAGCGCTGCGCAGACATTTACAAGAGGCGCAGGATACCTTATCCGCATGCCAAACGGTATCAATAGTGTTCCGGGCTACAATAATGGTACTGTATCAACCATCTTCAAAGGTGTTTTTGAAGGTGTGCCACACAACGGCCCGGTAACCAGAACACTATCGACCGCAAGTACAGGATATAATATGATAGGAAACCCTTATCCGTCTCCAATAAATATCCCGGCTTTCCTTACGGCAAACCAGAATACAATAGACGGCACGGTGTGGATATGGAGAAAGAAAAATAACCCTAACAGCATCAATTCGGCTTACGTTACTATTAACAGCACTGGGCAGTATGTGGGCAATAATGAGCCTGAGCAGGAAAATCCGGCAGGTATATTAAGAACAGGGCAGGGCTTTATAGTAAAAGTAAAATCAGGCAACACAAGCAATGATGTTACATTTACCAATGCTATGCGCAGCAATGACACAGCTAACCAGTTCTTCAGGCAGGCGCCAAATGATGTTGTCACATTGCCCGAAAGCCACGGTATCTGGCTCAACCTTACCAATACCAGCGGATTCTTCTCACAGATGTATACCGGTTATATTGACGGCGCTACGGCAGGTGAAGATTACGGTATAGATGCACGCTATATAAAAGACAGCCCGACCGTGTTAGCTGCTGCTATAAACAACGAAGAGTTTATTATACAGGGCCGTGCGTTGCCATTCACAACCGCCGATGTAGTGCCGCTTACATTCCGCACCGCTGCAGCAGGGACTTACAAAATAACTATAGACCATGTTGATGGATTGTTTGCACAAGGTCAGGATATCTATATTAAAGATAAGTTTTTAGGTACAGTACATGAACTTACAGCCGGAGCCTACACTTTCACAACAGAAACCGGAGCGTTTACTGACAGGTTTGAAATTGTGTATATGCCTGATAGTACGCTGGGAACAGATAATCCTTCAATTTCAGCTAATGATGTAATTGTTTATAAGAAAGATAATTCAATTAATATAACTGCCGGCACAGCAACAATTGAAAGCATAAGCATATTTGATGTTCGCGGAAGGCTGATTTATGAAAAATCAGGTATTAATAGCTTCACACACAGTATTGATAGCTTACAGGTACAAGAGCAGATGCTAATTATAAATGTAAATACAAATAAAGGAAAGGTAAGCAAGAAGGTAATTTTTTAAAATAATTTGTTAGTAGGTAAAGGCCCGTACATTGTTTTGCGGGCTTTTATATAATATAGAAGTCTAATAGAATATCAGCTTAGAAAATTAATTGGTTATTTTGACCAATCTTTCACTGGGTCAAATGTCCTGTCAAATTTTTTAATTTTTTTTTTTACTTCCAACCTTCAATGCCTCAATACGTTAAGCAAAAGTTAAGAAGCGTGGTAAAAAATAAACCCCTTTAAAGTTTGGAAAGCTGGAAAATCTCGCTACTTTTGCACCCGCATTGAACAAGTGCAGCGCTCATTGAAAGACAGGATTAAGGTAAAAGCCACGAGCCACAAGCGAGAGGAAAAACCTTAAAATTTTTAAGAAAAAAGATTTGGATTGAAAGGGAAAGAGATATTATCTTTGCCGTCCGGTTTCGAAAGAAGCCAGCGCAAAATCAAAGCTATTTACTGAGAAATTAGGAATGAGAAAATAAATCAAAAAAAGTTTTCAAAATTCTTGCCTGGTAAAAAATAAGTTGTACTTTTGCACCCGCTTACAACGGCAACGTTGAGGCGAAAAAAAAAAGAAAGACACGTTCATAGACATATTGGATTGACAGCATTAAAGAGAGAGTAAGCAAATCGGGTAGGTTTGAAGAAATTAAACAACCTGTAGAAGGACAAGCGTCGTAAAATATTTAAAATATACGATGAAGAGTTTGATCCTGGCTCAGGATGAACGCTAGCGGCAGGCCTAACACATGCAAGTCGAGGGGTAGAAGCTTTCGGGCTTTGAGACCGGCGCACGGGTGCGTAACGCGTATGCAATCTGCCTTACACTAAGGGATAGCCCAGAGAAATTTGGATTAATACCTTATAGTATATTTTTGTGGCATCACAAGATTATTAAAGATTTATCGGTGTAAGATGAGCATGCGTCCCATTAGCTAGTTGGTATGGTAACGGCATACCAAGGCAATGATGGGTAGGGGGTCCTGAGAGGGAGATCCCCCACACTGGTACTGAGACACGGACCAGACTCCTACGGGAGGCAGCAGTGAGGAATATTGGACAATGGGCGCAAGCCTGATCCAGCCATGCCGCGTGCAGGATGAAGCATCTATGGTGTGTAAACTGCTTTTGTACGGGAAGAAACACCTCTTCGTGAAGAGGCTTGACGGTACCGTAAGAATAAGGATCGGCTAACTCCGTGCCAGCAGCCGCGGTAATACGGAGGATCCAAGCGTTATCCGGAATCATTGGGTTTAAAGGGGTCCGTAGGCGGCTTTATAAGTCAGTGGTGAAATCCGGCAGCTCAACTGTCGAACTGCCATTGATACTGTAGGGCTTGAATTATTGTGAAGTAACTAGAATATGTAGTGTAGCGGTGAAATGCTTAGATATTACATGGAATACCAATTGCGAAGGCAGGTTACTAACAATTGATTGACGCTGATGGACGAAAGCGTGGGGAGCGAACAGGATTAGATACCCTGGTAGTCCACGCCGTAAACGATGGATACTAGCTGTTTGGTCGTAAGACTGAGTGGCTAAGCGAAAGTGATAAGTATCCCACCTGGGGAGTACGAACGCAAGTTTGAAACTCAAAGGAATTGACGGGGGCCCGCACAAGCGGTGGAGCATGTGGTTTAATTCGATGATACGCGAGGAACCTTACCAGGGCTTAAATGTAGAGTGACAGGACTGGAAACAGTTTTTTCTTCGGACACTTTACAAGGTGCTGCATGGTTGTCGTCAGCTCGTGCCGTGAGGTGTCAGGTTAAGTCCTATAACGAGCGCAACCCCTGTTGTTAGTTGCCAGCGAGTCAAGTCGGGAACTCTAACAAGACTGCCGGTGCAAACCGTGAGGAAGGTGGGGATGACGTCAAATCATCACGGCCCTTACGTCCTGGGCTACACACGTGCTACAATGGCCGGTACAGAGAGCAGCCACTGCGCGAGCAGGAGCGAATCTATAAAGCCGGTCACAGTTCGGATCGGAGTCTGCAACTCGACTCCGTGAAGCTGGAATCGCTAGTAATCGGATATCAGCCATGATCCGGTGAATACGTTCCCGGGCCTTGTACACACCGCCCGTCAAGCCATGGAAGCTGGGGGTACCTGAAGTCGGTGACCGCAAGGAGCTGCCTAGGGTAAAACTGGTAACTGGGGCTAAGTCGTAACAAGGTAGCCGTACCGGAAGGTGCGGCTGGAACACCTCCTTTCTAGAGAAATGACGCCCTTATATAGGTTCTTCAGATTGAAAGATGGGTTTACTCTCGCTGTTAGTTCAAAAATATTAAAGAAAAAGAGAGCAGGAATTATTTTAAATTTTGAATTATGAATTTTAAATGAAGGGCAACCGACATTCAACATTCATAATTTAAAATTCAAAATAGAATAAAAATAGTCTCGTAGCTCAGCTGGTTAGAGTACTACACTGATAATGTAGGGGTCGGCAGTTCGAGTCTGCCCGGGACTACAACTTTTGAGTTAGAAAGTTGAAAGTTAGAAAGTTTTAAAGTTTCCGAGCGGAACATTCAAACATTACAACATTCAACATTATAACAAAATAAAAGTTTTTCTGATTCTTAAAGGAAATTTTAGAAGTTGAGTGATTACACGTTAAAGTGAGCACGTTACCGTACTGCAAACTGGGACTGGTAGCTGCGACTTATAAAAACGGGGGATTAGCTCAGCTGGCTAGAGCGCCTGCCTTGCACGCAGGAGGTCATCGGTTCGACTCCGATATTCTCCACGAATCTGGTTGATTCGTTTATGCGTTGATTTGTTGATTTGGCCTTGCCGAATACACGAATAACCGCATCCACGCATTAACAATAGATAAAAGTTCATTGACATATTGCGATAAGAAAACACAAGAAAAAAATATAGAAAGAATATTTTTTAGTGAAAAGCCAAAAGGCACAAGTACGCTAGTTCTGCTAGTGGCTAAAACCTTGTGGCTAATTACTAAATTGAAAGCACAATAAGCAAAATAAGGGCGTATGGGGGATGCCTGTGGCTCTCAGAGGCGAAGAAGGACGTGATAAGCTGCGAAAAGCTGCGGGGATTGGCACACACGAGTTGATCCGCAGATATCCGAATGGGGCAACCCGGCATATTGAAGATATGTCACACCGATAGGTGAGCAAACCCGCTGAACTGAAACATCTAAGTAGGCGGAGGAGAAGAAAACAAAAGTGATTCCGTAAGTAGTGGCGAGCGAACGCGGAATAGCCCAAACCAGGATTGTTACGGCAATGCTGGGGTTGTAGGACCACGATATTTCTTGCAAACAGAACTGGAACCATCTGGAAAGTTGGGCGATACAGGGTGACAGCCCCGTACAGGTAATGAATGTAAAGGATAGTGGTATCCTGAGTAGGGCGGGGCACGTGAAACCCTGTCTGAATCTGGCGGGACCATCCGCTAAGGCTAAATACTCCTGAGAGACCGATAGTGAACCAGTACCGTGAGGG